>NZ_CEVWQM010000009.1:0-118507 GCF_982386235.1 Desulfotomaculum sp.
GGCTTTAGCTGCTACGGATGTGCTTTCCACGGTGATGCCGTTGCCCGCTCCAACCGCCAAACTTACAGTGTCACCTTGGCCTCCACCTGTTAGGCCGTTTCCGGCAATGATGCTCTGGTTGGCTTCACCTGATCGCACCCATTCAGTACTGTTGAATACATAGTTCTTGTTTTCTGCATCCACATAGACACTCCAACCTTCTTGGGGTACGTAATATTCCCAGGATGATTGATAGTGAGCTATTTGGTTGGTCTTCCCAGCCCATACCCCAGTAGCACCTGCTGGTATGATGTACCTGTCTCCCGCTGCTGGTGAAGCAGGTGGTGCGGCGACAACTTTTGACTTGACACTATCCTGCCATTCCAACCCACGTATAGCATTATATATTTCAGTGTTGATTTTCTGACTTGACCATAAGGCAGTGCCAGATACACCCCCGTCATTTATCACCCGGTGTTTGGTTGCATCGTCTATGTGGGTTTTAATTTCCGCAGCAGTTTTTGTGTTACTGCCATCGGAAACCTTATTGACCTGGCCATTGGTAATGTCTGATTTCTTAACCTTGGCATAGGTGGTGCCATCTGATACATCATCCAACGTACCAGTCAGATCGGTTAGTTTCTGGGCATTGATCCTTTTCCAGGCAGCCCCATCATCAAAGTAGAGATACCCCATATTAGTGCTGCTTGTCACATAGTACAATCGACCCAACACACCCGCATTGGGCCTGACCGCCTCTGTCCCCGACATGGCCCTTCCCACGAAAATATTTGTGATGCCATCACCGATATACACTTCTTTTGTATCCGTACAAAAGCCCATCTCACCTACTGCCAGATTTCCTAATGCGGTTAGTTGGGTCTTTGTTCCACGTCTGATTTTAATTGTTTGTTGAGCCATTATTTCACCTCCCGAATAAAGTCGCCGCCGTCAATAACCCCAACGGCCTGGTATCTTTCTAGTTCCTCCTGAGTGGCTGTGATAGATGCCTGAAGCTTGTTCACATCCTCAGCTTCTACCGTGTCCCCAGGCGTTTCATAAGTGACGTATACCTTGGCGGTCGCGGCAAATATTTTGATTGACCGCTTCCAGGGAGTTTCTGCTGGTACCGAAACAATGAAATTTGTCACTTGCTCGCCGGTTAATTTAGGACCTGTATAAACCCGGATCGTGCTGTTGGTTATGTTGTCGTGGGCCAGCGTTCCCTCATATACCCCGTCCGTGATCGTGATTTCTTCTTCCATGACATACACACTGCCGGCAGCTTTTTTATTCAGCTTTTCCGTAAAGCGGTCAATTTCATTAGGATAAGGCATCGCTTACACCCCCAAATTAACGGAACCAAGTACCGGTATTTCTTCGTTTGCTAAGGCAATATTTGCCGTGGTACCGTTCAAGGTCAGGTCATGGTAATCTAATACTCCCGGGATACTTAGAAGCAGTGTGCCTATGCGGGCATGACTGACGTAATTCACTGCGAAAGCAATGTCTTTGAGATGCTCCGTCAAAGCAGCTGCAAAGGTCTCCGACACGCTTTGCAGGCTGTACCCTGCCGCTAAAACCACGATGGCGGTTGCATTTACAGGTTTCCCAATGCCGGACACAACCGTCACATTTGCCCCGATGGGCCGAACACTTTCTATATGCTCTGCCGCAGCGGTTGTTAATACTTGTGTAGCCGGCTGACGTTCAGAATCGACAATCACCACCTTCACTGTACCGGGGCCATTCCAGAGAGGAAATACCTTGGCCTCACCGACCCCCGGTACTTCCGTGGCCCACTTTTGGTAGTGATAGATATTGCCTGAAGTGATGGGCCGCTGTACCTGGAGCCGGTATCGATTCAGTAATGCTGCATCCGTCTCGGTATCCTCCCCTGGCACCAGCACCTCGGCCAATTCCGCTCTGACCAGACCCGGTACGTAATCAATGGGCAGCATACTGCCCAGGGGCCGATTGCCTGACGAGCCGGCTGTTTCACACTCCATTGCGTACTGCCCGCTGGAAAGCTTATTGACGGCCATATAATTTAAGCCTTCAATGGAAAAACGGCTGCCCATTGGTACGTCCAGCGGCGTGTCGCTATTGCCGTAGAATAACCCTTTTCGTTTTGTTTTGGTGGCTAATTGCCTGGTCATCCCCAGTTCCTCTGTACGCAGCTCCAAATAATCTCCGTTGGAGGTGCTGGCAAAGGCCAGACTGGTGTTAATCTCCAGTTCTATATACATTTGCGCCAGTTCCGCCGCAGCCGGGGCCAGGGCATCATAGATGATGCTGCCCTCCCGTTTATCCATGGTGTTGGGCACCCGGGCTAACATGCGCTGGAGGATGGCTTCGTAAGTTTGTTGTTCATACATGATGGATCACCTTCCGGTTTACATTGAAGCTGCCGTACGGGGTTAAAACTGCAAAGGTTGCCAGTGCCTGATCTTCGTCAAAGGTGATCTGCATATCTTCGATAGCCTTAATCCGGTCATCTTGCAACAATGCCTCCTGAATACGGCGCTTCAATTCAGATTTAATAAATGATCTGCTTTTACCCAATAAATCAGCTAACTCAATACCATAGTTCCCATATATGGGATAGTTGTATTTTTCAGTTTGCAGCAGCTTGAAAACTGCTTGTTTGATCGCCTCGATATCGTCCGTCATACCAGCAATCCGATTAGCTGCCAGGTCAAGCCTATAGGTATAGCTTGGCTGTTGTTCTAAACCAATCATTTGATTAACGCTTAAACTGCCACCCTGCGGAATCATACTCAACCCACCCTATCTAAAACGATATATTGCTGACCCCCCTGCACCCGCAGCAGGATTAATTTGTCTCCTGCCGCCAAAGGGGCCAGGGGCATCTTTCCTCGGGTAATCGTGACTTCTTCGCCGTACAGCCTTGTAGCACCCGTCCATTGTTCTTCACTTTCATCTTCCACGACAACCCCCGTTAGAAAATTCCCTTTGGCCTTTATGCTAAACTTTTCGTCACTCGCCCTAAGAAATCTCAAACTCTCAGGGACAACTAAAAAATCCCCTGTGAGAGTAAAACGCTGGTCAATGTTTACTTCCAGAGGATTCCCTTTGGTCACAGTACCGAAGAGTACCGCCATGGGATTGCTGGCTTCGACGGCTCCTACTCCAGCCTGCTTAACCAGATCAAGCAAACTCATAATCGATTCACCACCTTTAAATCTAGTGACATGGTATGGTCCGACCCGTCAAATCGATGCGTACACTCATTGATCAAAAACGGTTGATTAATCCCAAATTCATCAAGCACGACTCGGACATAGGTTCCCGCCCGAAGCCGGATATCGCCAATGGCATCAATGGTCATGTTTCGGCTTTCCCGATTTTTTAAGGCCATGGTTTGGGCCAGGGTTGCATGAATTTGGGCGGCATTTTGGCTTTCGTCTGCCACTTGGTAAAGTTGAAGTTTACCCCATTTAGCAATGTTGGCCTTGTCCTGTTGGACATATACATCCCGTCGGCCTGTATTTTTGTTGTCCTTTACGATTTTAATATAGTTGTAGGTATCTGTATCAATCGAACGCTTATGGCTAAAATCGTAGACCAGACTTCGGTTGCCGATATAAAAGTTCACCATTAAGTCTCGGACATTCCGTAGCGTTAGGAAGCCAAAGTCATCATAGAACACAAAGTTTTCACCGGCATTGATCAATGTAACGGTCAGTGCTTTACAAATGATATCCATGAGCTTTGTGTTATCTTCCACCAGGGTTGGCATCCTGTAACCGGTATCAGCCAACTCCCCCACGGGCAAATTAAAATCCTTAGCAATCCTTCGGATCACCTCCGTCGCTGTTACGTTGGAAAATACGTAGGTATCGCTGGCCATGAGGTAGCGTAATTGGTCATAGGCTAAAATTTTAACCACTTCGTCACTACCGCTATCAATGGTAAAGATATAGCCATAGAAAACATTCATCCCACCCGCTTTAAACCGAATAATGTCACCGGGTGCGTATTTAAAACTCGGGTCCCCATAAATTTCGCCCTTAATCAAGGAAACTTCCATACTCCCGGCAGAACCAAGGTAGCTGGTTTTCCAGGTTATTTCGGATATCAGGCTGGATATGTTCCATAAATTGCCGTCCCGGTTATCAATGATGATTTCAAATATGGTTGATCACCCCCTTAAGTTCAGGTACCTGCTTAATCCTGTGGTATTTTCAGCACCATGCCTACCTGTAGTTTCTTTAGATTTGCATCCGCTATATTATTCAGCTTCTGGATATCCCGCCAGCGTCCATCACGCCCAAAGACTTTCATACCCACTTGCCAGAGATTGTCTCCCGGTTGCAGTGTGTATGTTAGGGGCCGTACTCTGGTATCCGGCGCAGACGGTTGTTTGTGCAGTACGGTATTGCCGTTCGCAGCTTTTGCCTCAACTATTTTCTGTGCTGCGTAAAATTTGTACTCTTTCAGGGTGATGGCGTATTCAATATCACCCGGGGAACCAGCGACTTCTTTCCAGTCAAATTTTTCGATAGAGGCTGCTATGTTGATATCTTGTTCTGATTCTGATTGATCTTGAGGTAACATCGCGTTAGAGCCAACAAAGATAAACCGTATCGGGTGCTTGGTCTGCATCCATTTTCGAATATCTTCAATATATTTCATTGGTTTAAAAAGCGGTGCCACAACAAAAGGGTATTGGATTGCCGGGAAAATACTACTAAAGCTAACCTCCATTAGTTTCGGACTTTCAATTACGTTAATTTCTCCTGAACCGATTAAGTCAGCATCTTTTAGGGCTGTGCTGCCACGTGGACCTACAATAGCATAGGTTTTCCCCTGCCCACCCCGTGCAATATCGATTGACTCAGGATTAACCGGAATCCTCCAGCCTTCCGCGTTGTTATTAAAACTCAAAAATATTTCGTATTTATAACTTGCCATTACCGATATACCCCTTCCGCATTCTGAGCCATCTCTCTTGTCATCGCTTCCTCAATCTGACGAATCATTTTGTTAACATCCATTGGTTGGTGTATATCCCCGGTGGTTACCTGAACCGTTGGCGTTAGGGTAACAAAGTTTTGAATATTTTTCATCTCAGCAAGATCCCGCATCGCTGCGAGGTCCTCTGAAGGGATATCTACCTTATCATTGATTTTGCCACCCCCGCCAACCTTGTCTACCCCGGAAATCCCGCCTGCAACACCCCATTTATCTAAACCATCCCGCTTAAAAGCTTCACCTGCTCCCGCCATTCTGTTCATCAAACCGGCTCCGGTGCTGTATCCTGACTGAAAGTTTTCCCTCAAGTCCTTTTGATTCATCCTGTATTTTGATAGGTCAACAACACCCTTGTCGGTGGTGGGTTTGAATTTGTCAACAATTTTGTCAATAACGCTAGTATCAAATTTACCAATTAGCTCAAAGTTTGTGCTAAACTTCTCGTTGCCTTTCTTAATCAACCAGTCTAATCCAGCAGCGATCCCATTTATTAATCCACCAAAATATTCCACTACGTTTTTAATCATGTCGTAAAATAGTTTCTGAACAGCATAGACCGGGTCGATAAAGATGTTGCCCAGGAATTCAGCAAAAGCCAATATCTGGTTCCATGCAAAGGCAATAGAGTTGGAAATCATCGCAAATAAGGTATAGAAAATCCCGATGGCAAAACCAACCATCTGCTCGGTGGTCACCCCAAACTGCCGCAGAGCAAAGACCACTAGACCCACCGCCGCTACAACCGCCAGTATTGGCCAGTTTATAGCCAGCCAAGCGGCAGCGCTGGTATAAAGGGGCGGAATCATAGCCCACAGTTTGGCAACCAGGGTAGGGATGTAAGTTGCCCCCCAGGCAAGCAGCATAGCGGAGATTTCCGGTCCGTAGTCAGCCACCAGTTGAAATATCCACTGTACTGCTTGGATTATATGTGTAAGTCCTTGGACAGCTAACCCCAAACCCTGGCTAAGCATATCAAAAAACACTTGGAATTTGCCTGCCTGGAACGCATCGTTGAGCATTACGATGATTGGCAGCAACCCTTTCACGGCTGCCCCGCCGGCATTGGCAAAGGCTGTTCTTACGTTGTTGCCCAGAATCTCCATTTGCTTAGCCGGGCTTTTCAGCATGGTTTCAAAGGCGGCTTGCCCCATGCCCTGCTTTTCCAGCAGTTGATCAAAGGCTTTGATAAAACCATCAACATCACCTGATTTACCTAGTTCATCCAGGCCAAAGGCCCGTATATCCGCCTCGGGTAGATTAAAACTCCCTGCTAAGGATGCAATATCGCCGGACCAGACTCCTTTAAGTGCAGCAGCAGCCCCTTCAATGCCGTTGCCAGCGCTGTCGAAAGCACTCAGCCGCTGGGCTAGGCTGTTTAATCCCGTCAGTTGATCCGTATTTTGAGTCACTGGGAAAAAGGATAGGGTCGATTGCAAGGATTTGTTTACATCCTGGCCAGCCGCCATCGCATCTGCCTTAAACCGCTCAAACATGGCTGTCCCGACCTGTGCATCACCTGTACGGGCGATAAACAGATCCTGCATTCTTTGTTGTTCCATGGCACCACCAAGGGTGGCCTTAAATAATTCCTGGACATTAGGATTGGCAGCCAGGCCTTTAAGCTTGCTTAACCTGCCAGCAATCCCACCGCCACCACCGTCTCCACCTCCACCGCCACCTCCCGGCGGTAAGCGCAGTCTTTCGATTGCCCCAAGCAGTTGTGTTACCAATCGCTGCAGCCCCGTTAGCAAGTTGTTTAGATTGCCAGGGAGCGTTAGGCTTAGCCGAGCCGTAATGGTGCCAATTCGGGAAATGATTTGTGCCCGGAGGGCACTGGCTTGCCTTAGGGCCCTTGCTGTATCCAAGCGTACCTGAACCACGATGCCCGAAGTCCCTAAACCACGCCAGGCTGAATTGATCTGCGTCCGCAGGGATGCAAGGTTTAGATTCAAACGAACTCTAATCGGGGGCGGCGCAGGTACTTGCAAGGCCCTCTGAAGCCGCCCCATAGCACTCACTGCAGCATTCACTTGGCTTACTACTCGTTGCAAAGGTTGGGAAAATTGATCAAACATTTTTAGCGTTGTCGATACCGTGGCCAATTAATCACCTTCTTTTCATCTGGCGCTTCCGTTCCTGTTTTTCCCTCCTTACACGCACATCTATCATGGCCATAATCGCGGCCTTTTCAGGCCGCGACATGCTCACAAAATCATGTGGCAGGATATGAAGTTCATGGAGGGCATAGTAAGCATAATTCGCCTCACCATCGCCCTCCTGGATTAGTTTTTTACCTCTTCAATTAGTTCACTAACATCCTTATCAAAGCCGTTCAGTTCTTGTACCTTTTGAATCAATGCAGCATACTCCCCAGGCAACAGCATCTTACGCAAGAGCGCATCTGCCCCCTTTACTTGGTAGGATTCCTGCAAGGCCGCATCCTTTAGGTTCGGAAAAACCACACTGGAGACAGCAAGCCTGGCAATATATTCCTCGGAGTCTACCTCGGTGGTATAGCCACTGTTCTTAACCTTTATCCGCTTGGTGGCTGACTTGCGAATGGCCTCGTTTTCAGCCTCGGTCATGCTGCGGATTTTCCAAGGCACCGGCTGACTAGCTTTGTCCTTGAATCGCTCGGATACAATAAATTCCTCCGTAATATCTGCCAGATTGTTCTGGGCAAAGAATACACTTAAATCACTCATTGCTGATACCTCCTAAATCTTATTAGCCCAACACCGGGGCACTGAAGCTATCCAGGATATCAATATCTTCAAAGGTAAAATCAATCTCTTCATCCAAAAACTCATTTTCCGTATCCACCTTAGCCAGGATAACACTGTTAAGATTAACGTTTTTCAGCACGACAGTTTGCCTGCCGATACTGGAACCTGGGTCCTCGTTAACAATTTGGATGTCAAAGTAGGTGTCCTTGCCTGTTTTGATGTAATCTAGCATCAGCTGCCGAAATAGGGTTGTGGCATAGTAAATTGTCATGCTCCCACTGCCGCTCCAGCCAGTGGCTTTATGCTGCGTGCCACGACGGCCCAAGGCCCTCATTTCTGACTTTTGCTTTTCAACCTTTCCCTCCAGGGTTTTTACGTAGAACATTTCTTCGACATTGCCGTTAATCGTCGCGTAGGCTCGACCTTCTTGACCGGAGACGGCATCATTGGCCTTGAAAAATCCCACCTATCTCACCTGCACTTTCATATAGATTTTTTCAACGGAATCCACCGGCTGCACATTGGTTTCAACATACACACTGTCTGATTCATTGCCTGGCAGCACGACAACATCCCTTTGGGCATCAAAGTTTTGGATGGCAGCGATACCCTGCAATGTTCCTAGGTAGCTGTTGTATTCGTTTTTCAGCAAGTTACGGCCATCTTCGTCGTTATCCACCTTGCCGATATAAAAGGCCTCAAAGATTCGCCTAAAATCATTGTTAATACCATCCAATACCCGGATAACCCGATTCTTGGCAAAGGGCCGGCCTTTGTCAGTGGTAAAACCCGTCAAGGTATTAATATCCTGTTCTACCAAGGCACGGCCATTGTTTGGCGTAAACACAAACTCCCCGGCTTTTAAGGCAGCTACTATTTGTGAGTTTGTATACCTTGGCGAAGCATCGATGGCATCATCATAGGCTTGATAAGTAAGCGACTCATTGATTTTGGCCCCGGCAGTGGCACCGGCTACCCACGCCACTGCTTGGGCTGCTGTGAGGGTTGTGCCGTCAGCTAGCAGCACGCCATTCTTAACCGATATAACACCCTCGTAATCAGCAGTCGGGTAGTTTTCAACTACCCGTTGTATTTTAAAGCCCTCTTCATCCCGCAAACGTTTTACAAAGGATGTGTACAGGGATTTCAGCGTTGGGTCCGACGCTGCTAAACCGATGGTATTAAATTCATGGACTTCCACAGCAGCCAGATAATCCGTGTGATCCTGGTTGGTCACTGTGCCATTGGCCCCGCCGGTCAGAGGTAAGGCTACGGTTTCCTCTAGTGCCCCAGTGCCGCTGAAGGTTACCCAGGAATTTGCTTTGAGTCCGGCAATATTTCCAACTGTTTGCAAGTCTACCTCTACCCCATTGACCAGGGTTCTTACATCAAACTCCGTTTCGTCATCCATGTTTCGTTGAATGATGATTGCAATGTCATTGCCTCGAATGCCACCATGCAGGGCCGTAACGGTCAATCCTGTGTGGGTTGCTGTGGCTTTGGTCCCAACATTAAGCCGATACAGCAACAGTGTTTTAGCCCTTTTCAAGGCCTCCCGAACCAATAGCAGTTCCGGGGCCGTGATATCGTAACCCAGGCTGTCTTGCAGTTTTTCTCCGGCTTGAATGGTAATGATTTCTTTTGCAGCAGCCCAGGGTAGTGCCAGGGCTAGGGTTACAATGCCGCGGTCACCTACCGTTCCAAGGGAGTTTGGTTCGCTGGCGAAGTTCACATACACGCCAGGGCGAACTTTGTTTTGACTAGTCCATGTACCACCGGCCATTTATTCCACCGTCCTTTTCATAAATTCCTTAATCTTCTGGACAGCCTCTTCTCGGGTATAGGTCTGTCCGTCCTCCAGTACAGCGTTCAAAAGGTCTTTTTGCTGGGGGGTAAATTTACTGGCGGCTAAAAATTGCTGTTTCGTATATGGGATCGGCTGTTTTACTTTTTTTTCTTTCGTCATGTTTTATATCTCCCTCCTGTTCTAATTCTCGCATTTTGGGGATCGCTGGCTTTTCTCGGATAATATGAAAATCATAATTTACAAAGAAATGGAGTACGCCATCTATCATTTCGTGATACAGCTTGCTTCCCCGGACCACGCTACCAGATAGCTGGATATACTCCAGATGTTCATATAGCTGCCCAGCCATAACCTGCATGGCTTCATTGGTAGCAGCAAAATAATGGATATCAAAGGCATGGTACCGTTTATAGCGACGATTAAATTCCCGGCCTTGGGCTGTCGGAAACAGCTTCACAAAAAAACAAGGCTCTGCCAAGCCCTGTTCGATTTCTTCGTCGCATATTTTTATAGCCGGGAAATGCTGATTTAGTACCGCAATGACGGCCTCACGTACATCATTTACAATGATCACTCACCCCCTAACCTAAAATATCCCGTAAAAGTTGTGCCTGCCCCCTTTCAATGTAAGCTGGCAATTCCCTGGCAATCTCCTGCATGGATATTTTGACCATAAATCGGCCTTCAACCCAGACACCGTTGCTGCCAGCCTGCATCTCTGTTTTAGCCCCCGAAATATATTTGAATATATTTCCTTCCCCTCCCCCTGGCAGCCAGTGGGTATAAAAACCATTTTCGATAAAGGAGGCGTATGCCAGATTGTTAAATATCTCTACGAAATAACTGTTTCCTTGTCTTTCTACCCGGCCAACCAACCAGTTGCGCCTTAAGTCTCCGGTATTAACTGGCGTACGCAGCTTGATTTTGGCAACAGCCCGATAGGCCAGTTCGATTAGTAATTCTCGGATAAGTTTGTCGACAACCCGGTCGTCCACGGCTTTCTGAAATCTCTTAGCCAATTTCTTAAACTCGTCAAATTCAAAGCTACCTAGCCCAGTCATTAGACCCTATCCCCCCATTACAATTTAATATTCTGCATGGCTGTTTTAGCCCCCGCAGTGGGTAACACGGATAACTGAGCCATGCCTCAATCAAAAAGGCCCCAGGTGGGGGCCCTTATTTTAACACGCAGATCGGCATTATCAGTGGGGCTGTCAGCCATGTTCTCTTCAATAAAGCTTTCGGTAAGCTTATGGCTTCTATAACACCCTGCTGTGGCTATTGTTTTAGTAATTTTCCTCACCTCTCTTTCGGATATAACAAAAGCACCTACTATTTCAGCAGGTGCTTTTATAAAGAAGAAACCGCCCATCTCCAGGCGGTTTTCACAATACCATCATAGCATGAAATGCTGTGTACTGGTGTGCACTCTTTATGTTTTAGTCTAATAATTTTAATGCCTTCGAATGTATCCGATGTATCCATCTAATTCTAATCTGGAATCCGTTAGGCGTGTACTTCCCCGGGGCCCTATAATATCATATGTTTTCCCCAAAACAAAACCACCTTCGAAAAAGAGGGCTTTATGGTATAATATTCCTTGTACAATCGAAAAGGCTCCTCAAGGGTGGTCTGGCTCATCCCCGGTAGAAAGGGGGTGGGACTATGACAGCATTTGAATCGTTGATGTTGATGCTAACTTTTGGCATCTTAATCGTGACTATGTTGTCGCATGATAGAAAGAAGTAGACCTCCCTGAGCCCACAAGCAAACGGGAGGTCTACTCTTTCGTAGTAAACTTGAGCCAGCCCCTCAGAGGGCTACTGTTGTACTTTGACTGTAGGTGTTGTAGCACCTGCAGTCGTTTATTTTGTAGTATGCCTTATTTAAGCCTATAATACCATAATAAGTGATTTAGTTAAACCAAAAATTATCAACTTTGAATTAAGCAGACTTACGCTGGCTCCTTTTGGTCTTCTCAGTCTTTAATCTAATTTATCAATCGCATCTTCGAAAGCGTCTCGATACTGTGCGAACTTCCCTGTATCTAAAATATTACTTTCATCGTTTGCTACAGGCTTGCGCTGCTTAATCTGATTATACAAAACATCTATCTCCGAAGATAGTTTAGGCCATATCGATTTTACCTGAGAATATTTTGTATCATCCAATCCATTAACGTAACTATCATATTCAGCCTTCTTTGCCATAGCTAAGCCGAGCTGTTCTATAGTAAAATCAATATCTAAGGTTCCTCCGGTACTACCCGTTCCCCGTGCACTGTAATATCGGATATCGCAAAACCCTTTATTCCAAACATCACCCACGACCCAATTCCTTATTTCACTTAGCTTACGCATTTCTGTATTTTTGCCACTGCCGAAAGAATTGCTCTCATTTTGACCAACGCTCAATAACCCACCTAAAAGCGCATCAAAAAGCTTATCATCTTCTGCGATTTTCCAGATCCCCTGATCCTTAGAAAGCTTTATCTCCACAGTGCTTGTAATAGTTTTATTCTCTTCCCGATTTATCAGGTTAATGAATATTTCAGAGAACTTCTTATCCAATTCAGCTTCATTCAGTCCAGAGAATGCAAGCGGAAAAGCCTGAGAGAAAAGATCGGCCATTACATTTTTCATATCTATATTGGTTATTTCCGCACTAACCGTGGCAGTATCCCCTGACTCCGACGAAGATAAAATTTTGTAATTGAGATTCTTTAAGATAAGCTTCCTCATTTCCTTTGGTTCCTCGTTTGATTTAGGATCATTTTTCTCCCTGTCACTTTCTGTTAAAACTTTGTTGTAATCAATGTATTTCGAAGCTTTCTCAACATCCGCTACCTTAATAGCATCAAAAGCATTTTTAACAGCCTGTTCTGGGGATTCCCTATTCCCGCAACCAGCAAGCCCAAAAATCAATGCCACAACAAGGCCAAAGATAAACCACCGTTTTTTGTAAAATCCTTTTTTGTTCATCGACACAAACACTCCCCCTATAAAGGTAGTTACTATTTCAATGCTTACATAATACCACCGAAGGAGGATTTTCCTTGTCGAACTCTGCCAAAACCTACTTTTTAAGCTTTGCGGCGTCTTTCTTTTCCTTTTAACACGTACATCGGCATTATCACTGGGGCTGTTAGCCAGATTCTCTTCAATAAAGCTTTCGATAAGCTCATTGTTTTTATAACACCCTGCTGTGGCTATTGTTTTAATGATTTTCCTCACCCCACTTTCGGATATAACAAAAGCACCTACTATTTCAGCAGGTGCTTTTATAAAAAAGAAACCGCCCATCTCCAGGCGGTTTTCACAATACCATCATAGCATGAAATGCTGTGTACTGGTGTGCACTCTTTATGTTTTAGTCTAATAATTTTAATGCCTCGGAATGTATCCGATGTATCCAGCGCCAACTATAATGCATATCCGCAGCGATCTGCTCCCAAGTTTTTAAATCTAAATATCTGGCCCGGATTAAGTAACCTTCCCTTTGCGGTAGAACACCAATCGCTTTTTCAATCTTGGCCAACAAGGCATAAGACCCTTGCAGTTGGCCGTTAATTTCGTCCTGTACCTCCATGATCTTAGCCACCAGACCCGCTATTTTATCCTTGTTATAACCGCCGCCCCTAGGAGCATGGTTCAGAATGGTGGTCTGTTTGGTTGCCTCTGTCTCTAACTCCAGCAATTTATCTTTAAGTCGCTGAATATTCCGGCGTACCCAGTAATATTCTTGCAGTTCCTGTTTTGTCATTCTTTATACCTCCTTTATTGCAGCCCAATTATCACCATTGGTGTTAATTGTTTTATAATTAACACTATTAGTTGTATAAATGGGCCTAAAAATATTCTCTAAAGAACAATTGTATAAATTAGCCATCTTTATTGCCAATTTAACGGATGGCTGTTTACGCCCGCCCTCAATCTGATATATTGCACTTGGTGTTATCCCTAAAAGCGGGGTAATTTCTTTCGCTGTTTTATAGCCAGCTTTTAGCCTCAATTCCTTTAGATGGCTCATCTTTCGATCACCTCCTGCAACCCATAATATCACCAATTGTTGTATTATGAAAATACCTTTTAACACTATTAGTTGTAATGCCAAGCAATTTAAGAAAATTAAGACCCACTCTCTCAAAATACCATTCAATCACTAAAAATATCACTATTAGTTGTGTTGCAAGGAATGATTTTTTGTATATAATATAACTAGGGGTGATAATCTTGATTGGAAAAAGAATAAAAGAATTAAGAACAATCAAAGAGTTAACGCAGGCAGAATTAGCAAAACATTTAGAAGTAACGACATCTTCAGTTGGTATGTATGAATCTGGGACAAGGAACCCTAGCTACGAGGTAATGGTAAAGCTAGCAAATTTCTTTAATGTTTCGGTTGACTACCTGTTGGGAAAATCACCTTTTAAGAACGCGCAAGAAGAACAATACTCCATTATGATTGCTGCAATCAAAGCAGTCATCCATCGTGAAGATACCCATGCTCTGTTTTGGGACACAGCAAGGGAGCTACTTCATTCTAGCAGTCACATATACACCCCAAATACCTTACTCTATCTATCTCACATCCTGGATAAACTAAAACGGCCTGTAACAGATGTCGAATATTATGATTTATGTTTATTCGTTTCCAATGGTTTTAAGTGGCCAACGGATTATCAAGGGCCGGTAATCGTAAAGATAAAAAACGAGGAAATTCCGATACCCCTCGATTATTGGAAAATAGAGAAAGTTACCCTAGATGAATCGACAAGTAGGATCACTTATATCGAAACGAACAACCAAAGCTTTTCCGAATTGAAAGGGTCTCATCATTCCGACAAAATCACCATAAATAAAAGCAAAATAACAGAACCAAACCATACGGATACCTACCAGCTCAGCCAAATTCCTGTAGTAGGTGTTATTCGGGCTGGCGAGCCACTCTTTGCTGAACAAAATATAATCAGTTACGAATATCTTCCTGAACAGCTCACTAAATCCGGTGAATATTTTGGTCTCAAAGTTACTGGCGATTCGATGAATCTTTCCCGTATAAACAATGGCGATATCGTAATTGTTCGCCAGCAACCAACCGTTGAAAACGGTGAGATCGCTGTTGTTTTAGTTAATGGTGAAGATGCTACCATTAAAAAGTTTTATTGTTCCGAGTCTACTGTTACTTTGTTACCAAATAGCACGAACCAGGACCATCAACCACGATTTATTGATCTAGCAGAAACCGAAGTTAAGGTTTTAGGAAAGGTCATCAAAGTAATTGTAAACCTATAAGAAGAGTTGGCCTTTCCACAAACCAAACTGTAAATGCCCTAAGACCATGCTGACACGAATAGTCTATTGGCCTGTTGTCCTGGGCAATAAAAAAAGAGACCTCCCAAAAGTTCAGCGAACTTATGAAGGGTCTCTAATTTTTTTAATTTCCCAGGTTGCCTTTACGGTATGCACATTAACCAAAACCCCTGTTATTTATGATGCTTTCGGATAATATAAACAACCCCACAGGCACTACTTGCCTCGGGGTTGTATCTACTGATTATCATATTATTATACAGATTAGTCCGCCACTGCCTTCGTTAACAATTCTTTGCAGGGTCTCTTGAAGCTTAACCTGGGCATTCTCTGGCATTCTGTGCAATTTATTTTGAATCCCTTCCCGCACTAGATCATGCAGGGTTTTACCAAAGATTTCAGATTCCCAGATTTTTTGCGGGTTCTCATCAAAACCAGCTAACATGTATTGCACCAGTTCTTCACACTGCTTTTCGGTACCAATAATCGGAGTAATTTCCGTGGTAATATCCGCCCGAATAACATGCAAGGAAGGGGCACTGGCCTTTAGTTTTACCCCAAAGCGATTCCCTTGTCGAATTAATTCCGGCTCTTCCAAATTCATTTCATCCAGTCTCGGTGTAACAACCCCATAACCGGTATCACGGACTTCGGATAGGGCAGTGGACACCTTATCATACTCCCGCTTGGCCACAGACAATTCCTTCATCAGTCTAAACAGATGATGTTCCCCTTCAATTTCAAAACCAGTTTCCTCCGTTAATATCCGATAGTAAAGGTCTGATTTGGCTACCATCTCAATGGAAGCTGACCCGGTACCCATATTCATCTGCTTCAAGTTCACTTGATTAACAAAATCATAACCATCCAGGTTGCTTACAGCTGTCTCAATGTCCCTCAATCGACGTACATGACGTACCGTATCCCGGACAGCATCTTCAAAACTCTGTCTGAGCCAATGCTTGCTATCCAATTCCTCAATCCATAGGGGCAAACTAATATTAACTTCATTAACGGGGAATTCAAAGAGAACTTGTTGTAATATTTGCATAACATCTTGCTGTGTTAACTCGGCACAGTCTATGGGCAGCACAGGAACATCATATTTTTCTTCCAATTCGGCTACGATTTGTTCGGTTTCACTGGCTTGGGGTTTGATGGTGTTGAGCACGATGACAAAGGGTTTATTGATATCCCTTAGTTCTTCGACCACTCTCTCTTCGGCATCAATATAATTTTCCCTTGGAATATCCGTTATTGTTCCATCGGTGGTAACCACAACACCAATGGTAGAATGTTCGGAAATAACTTTCCTCGTACCGATTTCGGCCGCTTCCTGAAAGGGAATCGGTTCCTCATACCAGGGTGTTGTTACCATGCGGGGGCCTTCCTCTTCCTCATAGCCAAGGGCACCCAGAACACGATAACCAACACAATCCACTAACCTCATGTTTACCTTGAGGCTAGGATTAACTGTAATTTCAATTGCCTCATTCGGGACAAACTTAGGCTCCGTGGTCATGATTGTTCTGCCTGCTCCGCTTTGAGGAAGCTCATCCTTAGCCCGTTCTTTATCATAGACATTTTTAATATTGGGAATTACCACTAATTCCATAAACCTTTTAATAAAAGTGGATTTACCGGTCCGCACCCCGCCGACTACACCGAGGTAGATATCTCCCCCGGTCCTCTCCGCTATATCGCGGAAGATATCCATCTTTTCCATATAAGTCTATCCCTCCTTAAAAATTCAAAAAATTATAGGGAAATTTATATTGAAATACTGCATCCCTCCTCCGCGAAATGGACCGTAGAGACCGGAAAAGCTTCTCTTGGAGGATAAAGGTAGTCCCCTCTTCCTGAATTATTTTCCATTGGCATACATTAACATTATATATATATGTACCGCGAGGTAGTTTATGACATAAATTTATGCCCTCTTTACTTTACTTGCCATTAAACTTCCATTGTTTAAAAGATATTTCATAACTTTACCTTTATGACTGTTAACAAATCGGATTATAAAATTTTTGCTAACAACAAATTGTAACCAATTTATCTTAATACCATATATTGACTATAAAAGGAGGTTATCTAAATGGGATATGGATTAGGCCCGGGAATGAATAAACCTGGCAAGAAACCGATTCATGATCAACCTATGGTAAAACCGCCAACTCAGAAAAAACCGATTACGCAACAACCGAAAAAACCGGTTGCACCTCAGTTTCCCTTTGATCTTGGCAAACTTTTTGGCAACAAGTGGCACAGGTAAATAACTAATTTTATACGATTGATGCATAAAAAAAGAAAGCTAGGCTCGCCAGCTTTCTTTTTATTTATTCGGTTTTATTGGTTAGAAGAATTTCCTCAACTTCATTCTTTTTACCTCTACCCATTAAATTAAGCACCGCATCCCTAGGGGATAGTCCTTCAAATAATACCTTATTGGTCTGGTCCGTGATGGGCATTTCCACTCCCTGCTTTTGGGCCAACTTGTAGGCTACCCCAGTGGTACGGATACCTTCCACTACCATATTTACACTACCCACAGCCCCCTGGATGCTTTTGCCTTGACCGATGGCAATGCCGCACCTGCGGTTTCTGCTGTGCATACTGGTACAGGTAACGATTAAATCTCCTACCCCGGCTAATCCAGCAAAGGTAATCAAATTTGCTCCCATGCTGTAACCCAGCCTCGTTATTTCTGCCAGCCCCCTGGTCATCATGGCTGCTTTCGTGTTATCACCAAAGCCCAACCCGTCAGCAATACCGGTACCCAAGGCAATAATATTTTTTAAAGCCCCGCCTAATTCAACACCGATGAGATCCGGGTTCGTATAAACCCGAAAATCCTGGGACATAAAAAGGTCTTGGACATATTCTGCCATTTTTATTTCCTGGGCTGCTGCGACCACGGCAGTTGGAATATTTAGCCCCACTTCCTCCGCGTGGCTTGGTCCCGAAAGAACAACATAGCGGTTTAATACTTCTTGCCCCAACTCACTGACACATACCTCAGATAATCTCGAAAGGGTACTTTCTTCCAATCCCTTAGCGACATTAATAATGACTGCATCCTTTCTCATATAGGGAAAGGATACCTTCAATAAGTCCCGAAAACCATGGGATGGTACCCCAAAAACCACTGCTTCAGCCTGATGAAGAACTTCTTCCAGGTCAGTACCTGCCGCAATGGAAGGATTTAGTTTAATCCCCGGCAGGTATCTTTTGTTTTCCCCCTGGTTTATTTGCTGAGCCAGTTCGGGCCTTCTGGCCCAAAGTACCACATAATTGTTGTTTTGGGCTAGCACTTGGGCCAGAGCTGTTGCCCAACTGCCAGCCCCAATCATGGCTACCTTGGTCATTTCCGGTCCCCCAATCCTACATTTTTTTGCGTTCGATTTTAAACTCCGTACCCTTTAGAATGCGACCGATATTCGCTGAATGTTTCCAAACAGCAAAGCATGCAACTACTATAGAAAAAATTAAATAGTTTTTATTTTGGTTAAATAAGGCCACCCAAATGGGCAGTGAAATTGCCCCCAGTATGGAGCCAAGTGAAACATACCGACTAATCGCTACCGTAGTCAACCAAACTAAAAACGCTAGTAGTAAGGGGATCGGTGCTAGTGCTAAGATTGCACCCGCTCCGGTAGCAATAATCTTGCCACCCTTAAATTTAAGCCATAACGGCCAACTATGGCCTGCCATAACTGCAAGGGCAGCAGCCATTACATGAATATCCGTATTTTCTAGCTGTTTAGCAAGCAACACCGCTGAGATACCCTTCAGCATATCAAAAATTAGCACAATTATGCCGGGAATCTTACCTAACGTGCGCCATACATTGGTTGTACCAATGTTACCGCTCCCATGCTGACGGATATCAATCCCCTTCCAAAAGCGTGCCAACAAAAATCCGAAGGGAATGGACCCGATCAAGTATGCCCCAGCAATAATCATCAGTGTGGTTGCAGTAACCAATGTTTATTCCTCCGAATCTGTTAAAACTAATAAACTGGGTTAAATATCATTTCCTTCTCTTTTCCTGAGGAAAATTCGAATGGGGGTTCCCTCAAAACCGTAGGTATCTCTTATTTTATTCTCTAAATAACGTTGATATGAAAAATGCATGATTTCCGGTTCATTAACAAATAAAATAAATGTCGGTGGTTTTACACCACCCTGGGTGGCATAGAAAATTTTAAGTCTACGATGTTTATCCGCAGGGGGTGGATTATGTTGGGTCGCTTCGCGGATCAAATTATTTAGATCAGAGGTTGCTACGCGCTTACTTGCTTCTTCAGCTACAAAATCCACTGTTTCTATCACTTTAGGCAAACGTTGTTTGGTTAAGGCTGAAATATACAAAGTGGGGGCATAGCTGAGGAAGGTCAATTCCCCTCGCATTTTCTTTTCAAATTTATTCATGGTCTTGTCATCTTTTTCTATTAAATCCCACTTGTTATACACTAAGATAATGGCTTTACCCTTATCATGGGCATAGCCAACGATTCTTTTATCCTGTTCCGCTATTTCTTCCGTGGCATCAAAAATCATTAAAGCCACATCACAACGATCAACTGCTCTCAGGGCACGAAGCACACTGTACCTTTCAGCGGGTAGGTCTATTTTTCCGCGGCGTCTCATGCCCGCCGTATCCACCAGGACATAGTTCTTGCCGTTTCGTTCAAAGGTCGAGTCGATGGCATCCCTTGTGGTTCCAGGAATGTCACTTACGATAACCCGTTCCTCCCCTAGAATGGCATTTACTAAGGAAGATTTACCAACATTGGGCCTGCCGATAACCGCAATACGAATGGTATCCGGCGGATAGGCATCCTCCTCTTGGTCTGGTAGTTTACTTACCAATTCATCTAACATATCACCTGTATTTAAACCTTCAGCGGCGGATACAGGTATCGGTTCACCGAGTCCCAGTTGGTAAAAATCATAGTAGGGTATTTTATCAAAATGTTCAACTTTATTGGCCACCAAAATAACTGGTTTATCTGCCCTCCTGAGAGTCCGTGCCACTTCCTCATCGATGGCTGTGAGCCCTTCTCTGGCATCCACCGCGAACAGGATAACATCTGCTTCATTGATTGCCAATTCAGCCTGTTTTCTAATTTGGGCGGTTATAACATCCTCTGCAAAGTCCAAGCCACCTGTATCAACCAGGGTAAATTCTCGACCCTGCCATTCGGCATCTTGATATAATCGATCCCTGGTTACCCCAGGCATATCCTCTACAATCGCAATACGTTCACCAACAATACGGTTAAAGAGAGTCGATTTCCCTACATTGGGTCGCCCCACAATGGCTACTATGGGTTTGGGCAAGGGTTTTCCCCCTTTTCTCAAAATTTAATATAACCATGCAGCGTAGATAAATTCATAACCTTTCATAATAAAACCGATTGGTTACCTATTTCGCTGGTCATGGCCGCGAGCTTTATTGGCATGTCTTTATTTCGGGTTATTTTACGCATGGCCCATGGTTCATGGCCCATTTCAAAAGTGTTAACAACCCACATACCATTATATTCAATGATTAAATTATTTTCTTTCCATTCTTACCAATTCATTACCGCTTTAATCTCCAAGGCTAGTTCAACCAGGTCCTGTGGTCCCTCCACTACCCGAACAGGTACACCCAGTTGTTCCGATACATCGGTTACTGTCAGGTCATCCAAAAAAACTTCTTCTCCGTCCCTAAGCATAACGGTAGGTACTACTAACCGATCCCCAATATCTTTGCCCTTTAAGGCCTTGATGATATCTCCGGCTGTCAAGAGACCGGCCACGGTAACGCTTTCACCAAAGAAATGATTTGAAACTACCTCTAGCTGTACACTTAAACCATGAATAAGGTTTAACCGATCTGCCACCGGTTGTAAAAACGTTTCACCGGAGATACCAGTAACGAGAGTTGCTGAAAGTTTACCTGGGATTTTATCCGGTAAGGTTTCCTCTACTTCTTGCCACTCATCTAAAAACAATCTGGCCAGGCCAACCCCATTTTCCGTTTGTGGAAAATCAGCATAATTTTCCCTAGGTGGAATCGGTTTTCCTGCCATAACGTAAAATTCATCCGAGGCATAGACAAAGGGGTAATCCCTCTTGCCTAAAAATTCTTTCTGATATTCCTCAATGCTATCAATTATCTGCTGTGCCTCTGCCTGATTAAAGGTCCTCAAATTATAAAGGCTTTCCCTATATTTGGTCAGACCAACGGGAACCACCGCCAGTGAGTGAAGCTGTGGCCATAGTTTAGCCAGATCCTGGATGGATCTGTCTAATTCCTTCCCATCATTGATTTCCGGGCAGAGCACGATCTGGGTGTGCATTTCAATGCCACCCTCTGCCAGTAGCTTTAGTTGCTCCATTATTTTACCTGCATGTCGATTGTTTAACATGCGGGACCTTAGTTCAGGGTTTGTTGTATGAACGGATATGTATAAGGGTCCTAATCTTTGTTCAACAATACGATGCAGTTCATCATCTTTTACATTGGTTAAAGAAACAAAGTTGCCCTGCCAAAAAGAAAGACGATAATCATCGTCTTTAATATACAGTGTTTCTCGCATACTGGGAGCCATTTGGTCAACAAAGCAAAACAGGCAACGGTTATGACATCTCCTGGTTGGACCAAAGGAGTTTTCGCCAAAGTCCACCCCTAAGTCTTCATCATAGTCCTTCTCAATTTCTATTTCCCATTCTTCGTTATTGACTGTGATGATCTTTGCTATCAGTTCTTCATTGGCACAAAGGAATCGATAATCCAATATATCTTGCAGGGGCCTATCGTTAATAGCAATAAGCCGGTCACCTGGTTGAATACCTATTTCCTCAGCAATACTATCTTGATCAATATCTGTTATCAGCAATCCGTTATTCTTCATTACAAAACTCCCCAATACAAAGCTCCCCAATGGATGACGTACTTCATCAATTATCCACCATCTTCCAGTGTTAGTCAAGTTTAGTGTTGCACGATTAGGTAGGTTCCATTTCCCAAGTCATGTACTGTGCTTTGTAAAACATTGGAAACGTGAATTGCTAGTTTTTCTCTTTCAGCCTCATCCCTCGCTACTAAAATTGGGACATCACCCTGAATGGTATCTGGTGCAATGGTAACAGCTGCTACAATACTTCCCTTAGACAGATTTATTCCTCCCCAAAGTTAATCTGCAGCATACCTGCCAGCCTTCGATTTAAGGGGTCTGGAAGCTGCACTTTCCAGTACAGGCGTCTGTTTAACTGCCTCAATTAGTGCCTTCATATCCGGTTCGTTAGGAACAATATAAAATCCTATTCGCCCGGTATCAGGATCCTTCCTTAACATCGGTGTATATTCCGGTAAATCGACATCCTTCTTCGTTCCCAAAATCGTTCCGGCAGTATGAGCGATGGCCAACCTTTGGCCAATATCATGAATGGTAGCCCTGGCATCATCATTTTTAGGCTTTATTAATACGGCCAGCCCATCTCTCAGGATCTGCTCCCGGCGGCCCTTTAGCCCCACAGACATGATATTAATATGATCTACATATAGAATCGTATCTTTAAAATACAATTTGGCAGGTACCACTTCACAGATATTGCCAATGGTCTCCCCGGATTTAAACAGCAGGCTAATTAATACTAAAACAAAACCCGCAGCTATACCAGGAATCGTTCCCAAGAACTGTACAATCAAGGCGGTTAAAAAGGCCGTTGCCATAACTAAATAATTGCGAGCCTCAAAGGTCCGGGCTATCCCCTCAATATAATCATTCCCACGCTGGATAAGCTCACTTTCTTCCAGGCTCTCCAAAGTTTGTCTTTCCATACTCCGAATCTCCCTAAATTGCTGGGCTGCCAGTGCTAAAAAAGTAAAGGCTGCATAATCTGGCTCGATCAATGCAGGCACCGCAATGGCCCCCAGTGCCGCAGCAATAAAACCCAAGGAAATATGTGTAACAAACCCATGGGGATAACCGGGATACTGCCGATAATCCACCCTTAGGAGAGCCAACCGGGACAAAGCACCAGCAGCAATCCCGATAACAATAACCAATAAATATTTTTCCATATCATCCCCCCTATTCGTCATCAGCCATCAGCCATCCGCTAAATGGCTATAACCCATGCACAAAAAGCTGAGGGCTAACGACGAATGGCTAAATAAGGCTGCCGCCTCCCTGGGAAGTCGGCAGCCTCTGTGTTTAATCCTTGGTTACATCGTCACGCTGATCAATTACCGCCCTATCTGCATTACCGGCGGTCTTTTCGGGTTGATCCTTGGTTTTGGTTGCACTCTTCTTCGTGCCGATTTTTTTCAAGGGACCGAGGTAGTTTGTAAATTCCTTACCTAAATCAGAAATCCCCTTTAAACTACCCGTGCTGATTAATATGTATCCTCCGCCAAGGAGCAGGGTTAGGCCAAGTATCCATCCCACCGCCTTCCAACCTCCGGAGCCGCCGTCGCCTGTTGCACCGCCACCCGTACCCTGACCAGGAGCTTGGGTTGCCGGTCCACCCTCAATACCTAATACTACGGGTACTGCATCGGCAAATAAAGCTACGCCATTTTCTGCTTGCTGTTTGGTATTGGTATGGGTGCCCGCTTCGATAAGCAGAGCGGTTGGCATTAAATCTTGGTTGTAATTGCCCTTGGCCATAAAAATTTCTTTAACAATTTTAGGGTGAACCTTATTGGAGTAAGACATCATCCTTCTGGCAAAATCAAGGTTGGCCTGCATATGAGGATTTTGCCGTCCCACCACTAGTCTGAGCATACTAACATCCATATCCGCCACTTTTGCTGAATAGTAATTGGGGTCAGGAATGCCATCCCGGTGTACATCGATCATGGCAATGGGGTTTTGCTGCATAATTTTGGTTGCTGTTCTTCTGGAACGCTGGTAGGCAGCATTATCATGGGGGTCATGGGGTGTTTTATCATAAATGATTTCACCCCCGCTTTTTTCCTTAAGCCGCTCAACAAAGGCTTGTCCTACATCGTAAATACCGCCCTTAAAGGGGATACTCTCCGTCCCATCCGTGGGAACATAGGCTTCCGCGCTATGGGTATGATAAACCCCTACGGCACCTTTCTTAGGTGCTGCTGCAGCCATAGCCAGTCTTTCATCTGTATAAAATTCATTCCAGGCAAGCAGTCTTTTATCCACACCTAGGGATTTCACAATGGCCTTATCTTTGTCAACCTTAACCACACGATAGTGTTTTCCCTCTGCATTAATTATCTCATCCCCAGTGGCGACACCGCGGCAGGCCTGACTAATCATGTTTCCGGTTTCATCCACAATGTTTATGAATTTACCTACAGAGTGATCCACTTCTTCTCCGGCTAGGATGGAGGCCGGATTCCAAGCAGGTAGCGTCCTCTCCGCAAAGCTTAGTCTGCCAATGATACCTAGACCCATTAGAATACAACAAAAGCCTACAATAATGTGGAATTGCTTAGTTTTCAAGACGATCTACCTCCTCTTGATCTAAACCATCCGGTCTTTCCTTATCTGCCGAGGATTTTTTTCTATCCTTTTTATCAAATTCCGGTTTGCGTAAACCTGCCAATAAAGCATCCGGCTTTCCTTCGGAACGGGGTCCCCCTTGTAACCTTTCCCTGGTTTCCCCAATTAAATCTGCTATTAATACCGCCAAGATACCTGAAATTACAATAACATCAAAGGCCCCTGCACCACCAATGCTTTTCAAGGCATTGGTAGCGTTATTTTGCAACATGTAGAAGTAATTTGCTGCATCCCATAAAATAATTCCCAATGTTGCGCCAATAAAGGCACTGCGGCGAGAACGTCCAGCCACATAGGCAATGACTGCTGCTATAATTGGAAAAACATAAAGGGGATCAATAAAACCTAAGGCACCTCCGGCTGGTTCTCCAAGACCACTCATCATACGGGTACTGATAAAATAAATGACCACACCTGTTAAAGCCGCCGAAATTAACGCCCTTGTTACCTCTTTTCCTGTACCAGCTTTCGCTAACAGATAAACTGCCAGGGCCACAGGAATCAGAGCACCCCCAACATTAATCTCTAATGGTACCCTCATACCAGGTATGGGAATGTTAATAAAACTACCCACAATCAGGGCTACAATAACCGCTAAGGCACCTTTGTCCGTCAACCTCATACGGTCAAGGGCCCGTTGGGCAATACCAAAAAAGATTAGCAGGGATACTACAATAAGCACAATAAGTCCCAGGGGAAAACGAGTCATAACCTTTCCTCCTTTATATTTTATTGCATCTGAAAAATAGATTTCCCTTTGGAGGTGAAATTATGCAACTCATTAAACAGGTATAGCGTCTCTGGGTAATGTTTGTTATTGATTGTTGACATCTTATTCCGACATAGCTGTAGGGAATGGTCCAGACCCTTCCCTACCTAGGTAGGTTGCTGGCATTAACCTTTAACAGAGCCAATAAAAAAGTGTCGCCTACTACAAAAGTAGTTTTGCGACACTCCGTTTTATTTATCTTTTATTTTTCCTTAAACATATCACCAAATACATCACCCAGGGTTATTTTCTCTTCGGGGGCTTCCTGAATGACAGGCTGCTCCAAAGTCTCCTCCTGCCTCCGGGGGCGTGCTTCCCGAGGGGGGCGTCCTTCGCTGTTCACTTCGCGGATGGAAAGACGGATGCGTTTTTCAGTGGGGTCTATACTAAGTACCTTTACTTGAACCTCTTCCCCTTCCTTAACAACATCACCAGGCTTTTCAACATGATGATCTGCTAAATGGGAAATATGAACAAGGCCTTCGATGCCAGGCTCTAATTCTACAAAGGCACCAAAGGGAGCCAAGCGCACCACCTTGGCATTAAATACGCCAGCCACTGGATATTTCTCTTCAATATTATCCCAGGGATTCGGTAAAACTTGTTTAAGCCCCAAGGAAATTTTTTCATTATCCCGATCAATTTTTAGAACCATAACCTCCAATTCATCCCCAACCTTGACAACTTCCTCGGGATGATTAATACGATGCCAGCTCATCTCAGAGATATGCAATAGCCCATCTAACCCGCCAAGATCAACAAAGGCACCAAAGTTGGTGAGACGCCGGACCGTTCCTTTAACTACTTGTCCCTCTTGTAAGGAAGTTAAAAGTTCTTCCCGCATACGGGTTGCTTGTTCTTCTAGAACAGCTTTTCTTGACACAACTACCTTCTTACGAGCTTTGTTCATTTCAATGACACGTACTTCAATTTCTTGGTTTAGGTAGTTAGAAAGGTCTTCCACATAACCCCGTTCTACCAGGGAAGCGGGTAAGAAAGCACGAACCCCAACATCAACCAGCATGCCGCCTTTGACAACTTCGCGAATAACGCCCTTAATGATGCTGCCCTGTTCCATTGCCTCTGCCAAGCCATCCCAGGCTTTTTCTGCTGCAGCACGTTCTTTGGATAAAATAATTTTACCTTCATTGTCCTCCGCTTTTATTACAACACATTCTATTTCATCTCCAACTTTAACCAGTTCCTGGAGACTGTTTACACCATAAAAGGACATTTCCTTGCGAGGTATGACTCCTTCGGATTTTGCTCCAATGTCAACCAATACCTCGTCCATACCCACTTGTACAACAATACCCTTGACCAGTTCACCTGTTTGTGGAGATTTTACCTCCATGGCTTCACTCATACCTTCTTCCTCATTGGGCATCTGATTCAGTTCATTCATCCTCTTTTTAACCTCCTCTATACTTGCGTCAGGTGTTGAAGCGCCCGCGGTCAGACCAAATGTATCATAACCTCCGAACCATTCCTCACGTAGTTCTTCTGGGGACTCTACATGATAAGTTGGTGTCCCGGTTTCTTGACATAGTCTGGCCAGTTTTTTTGTATTGGCACTATTCTTGCCACCTACCACAACCATAACATCCACTTCCCCGGCTAATTCCACGGCGGACCTTTGGCGCTCCCCAGTGGCATGGCAGATGGTATTACGGGCATCCACCGCCACTCCTTGTTGTTGAAGCTTTTCAACCAAGGCCTGAAAATTTTTTAATGGTTGTGTTGTTTGTGCCACAATACCAACCTTAGGGTGTTCAACCCGACTAATTTCATCTGGATTTTCTATAACGACCCCTTTGCCATCCGTCCAGCCTAAAATACCCTGAACCTCAGGATGCCCTCGGTCACCTAGAATATATACAGGAAGTCCCTGTGCTGCCATCTCCTGCGCATATTTCTGGGCCTTTGCCACAAAGGGACAGGTAGCATCGAATACTTCCAAACCCTTTTCCTGGGCATTTTTTATTATTTCCGGCCCTACCCCATGGGAGCGAATAATTACTGTTCCCTCCTCTATCTGGTCTAGGTCGGTTGCTTCCTGAATACCTTGCTGAGCTAAATTTTGCACCACCTGGGGGTTATGAATTAAGGGGCCAAGGGTATAAATATTCTTCTCATTTTCTTTTTCCTTCGCCTTGGTTAAGGCCAAATCGATGGCTCTTTTTACGCCATAACAAAAACCCGCCTTTTTGGCCATTTTGATCTGCAAAAAATCACCCCAATGCCTACTTATCTATGATTAACTGCTCGATTTTCCCCATTACTGTGTCACTCAATGCCTCCAACTCTGCCTTACCCGGACGACCTGCCCAGATTTCCGGCAGGTACACAGGCTTCCCTATCTTAACCGTAATTTTATTAAAGAAACCCCCGGTGCCAATTAGAGCAATGGGTAAAATGGGTACATCACCCTTTACTGCCAGCATGGCTGCACCAATATGAGCTTTCTGCAATGCTCCGGTTTTACTCCTCGTTCCCTCAGGAAATATTCCCACCACCTGACCGCTTCTCAATATTTCTAAGGCTTTGCGAATGGCATTACGGTCAGACTTTTCGCGATTAATCGGAAAGGCACCCAGTAAAGTAATAATCGTCTTTAAAAGAGGAACCTTAAATAATTCAACCTTAGCCATAAAGTGGACTTTCCTGGTTATGGCACAGCCTACTACCAGCGGGTCTAAATTACTTACATGGTTCGAAACAATCAAAAGTCCCCCATTAACGGGAAGGTTTTCCAAACCAACAATTTCCCATCTTCTCCACAATAAAAGGATATTGCGAATTATAAACCTGAGCGTCCAATAAAACATAACTAATTTCCTTTCTCAACCCAGGTGATAATGGAATCCACAACCTCATCGATGGTCATCCCGGAATTATCAATCAAAACTGCATCTTCTGCCGGAATCAGCGGCGAAATGGCACGCGTACTATCGATCGAATCTCTTTTTTCAATTTCTTTTATTAATTCGTCAAGATCTACCCTATAGCCACGGTCAACCATCTCTTTGGCCCGACGTTTTGCTCTCTCCTCAGCCGAGGCTGTCAAAAAAAACTTTGCTTTTGCCTTGGGTAAAACAACTGTGCCAATATCCCTACCATCCATAACTACTCCGGTTTCCCTGGCAATTTCCTGCTGACGTTCGACAAGTACTTGCCTGACACCCGGTATTTTGGCAATGGTTGAAACATGCTGGGTTACTTCAGGGGAGCGAATTTCATCTGTTACATCCAAATCGTCCAGCAGAACCGATTGCTTAGGACCGGCTAATAAAGTGATGGTGGTATTCCTGGCAAGTTGTTCCATATCTCTATTATTATTTAGATCCATCCCTCTTTTTAATGCTTTTAAGGTAATGGCCCTGTACATAGCACCTGTATCAATATAAAGTAAATTTAACCTTTGTGCCACTTGTTTGGCTACTGTACTCTTCCCTGCGCCAGCAGGACCATCAATGGCAATGCTCACATATTCAGTCAAGTGATAGACCTCCAATAACTATACAAAAAGCCTGCATATATCCTTAGAATTTTCGACGTTTAGCTAAAAACTCCTTTTTTTTAAGAAAAATGGCAGAAGAGGAAAAATTCTTCCAGCCACTATTATTCTACTTAAACCATCGATCTACCTACCGCAACAGCCACCCTCTGTATCTCCTCCATTAAAGAACGGAAGTTCTCCGGCGTCAAGGACTGTTGACCGTCACAGAGTGCTTCAGCGGGGTTGGGATGAACCTCGATTAATAATCCGTCAGCCCCTGCCGC
Source organism: Desulfotomaculum sp. (assembly GCF_982386235.1). Taxonomy (NCBI): domain Bacteria; kingdom Bacillati; phylum Bacillota; class Clostridia; order Eubacteriales; family Desulfotomaculaceae; genus Desulfotomaculum; species Desulfotomaculum sp. Next base: position 28,917 of record NZ_CEVWQM010000009.1, read on the forward strand.
CACTGCGGCTTTGGCCATTGGGGATACATACTTCCATTTGCCAAGGGCATGACTGGGATCTACGATAATAGGCAGGTGAGATAAACTTTTTATTACCGGTACCGCAGATAAATCTAACGTGTTTCGAGTGGCGTTTTCATAGGTTCTGATCCCCCGTTCACAGAGAATCACATTATAATTACCACCAGCCATAATGTATTCTGCGGACATTAACCACTCCTCGATGGTGGCAGATACACCCCTCTTTAATAAAACAGGCTTGTTTACCTTTGCCACTGCCCGCAAAAGAAAGTAATTTTGCATGTTTCTGGCACCTATTTGTAAAATATCGGCATATTCAGCTACCATGGGCAAGGTACTGGCATCCATTACCTCCGTAACAATTTTTAGGCCGGTTCTTGCCCTGGCTTCTGCCAGATATTGTAGCCCTTCTTCTTCTAAACCCTGAAAGGCATAGGGAGAGGTGCGGGGTTTATAGGCACCTCCCCTTAATATCGTTGCCCCAGCTTTTTTCACTAATTCGGCAACCTCAAAAAGCTGTTCCCTGCTTTCCACAGCACAGGGTCCAGCCATTGTGTGAATCTTTTGTCCACCAATCTCAAGATCCCCCACCTTAATTACCGTGTCTTCTTCCTTAAAGGCCCTGCTAACCAGTGTATAGGGCTTGAGAATAGTTACTACATGATCGACCCCAGGCATCACTTCTAAAGCAAAATCACCTTTTCTTGTCTTAACTCCAATGGCACCAATGATGGTTCGCTCCACTCCCTGGGAAAGATGAACTTGCAAGCCGGCCCTTTGCAGTCTTTGGGAAACAGCATTTATATGTTTATGCTTCGCTTTTTGATTCATTACGACAATCACCGTACTTCTCCTTCCGTCGTAAAACTTCCGGACTGCTACCTTTCTTTAATATAACCATAAAACAATTATATCAATTAAGTAAAATATTTTTTGGAAAAACACGATACTAATGATAAAATATTGGTAATTATTTTCTGAAAGGAGTTATTATATGGTTATTTCTGATAAAATTGCATCCTCCTTGAGTAAAGGCTCATTCATTCGTAAAATGTTTGAAGAAGGTGATCGTTTAAGAAAAATTCATGGCCCAGAAAATGTCTATGATTTTACTCTCGGCAACCCTTCGGTAGAACCACCGGCTAAATTTAAGGAAAAGTTAAAAGAATTGGCACTCAATCCCATACCAGGTATGCATCGTTACATGAGCAATGCAGGTTATCCAGAAACCCGGACAGCTGTGGCTGAGGTTCTCAAAGAACAATCGGGTTTACCTTTTGCAGCCAAGGACATTGTCATGACGGTAGGAGCAGGCGGTGGTCTTAATGTTGTGCTTAAAACCATCCTTAATGCCGGAGATGAGGTTATCGCCCTATCCCCTTATTTTGTAGAGTATGGTTTTTATGTTGATAATCACGGCGGGGTTTTAAAGGTTGTTCCTACCAACGAAGACTTCCTCCCCGATTTAAAAGCCATTGATGCTGCTATCAATCATCGTACTCGGGCAATCATTATTAACTCCCCCAACAATCCAACCGGTGTCGTCTATTCTGCCGAAATCCTAGCTTCTCTGGGCAAGTTAATAGAAGACAAATCTCAACAATTTGGCCGCCCCATTTTTATTCTCTCAGATGAACCCTACGCTAAAATCGTATACGACGGTGTAACTGTTCCTTCTGTCTTTGCGCAAATCAAAAATGCAATTATGGTTACCTCCTATAGTAAGGATCTGGCGTTGCCCGGCGAGCGTATTGGTTATATCGCCGTTAACCCTACTCTCAATGATAGTGATCGGTTGATAGAAGGCCTTGTTTTTTGCAACCGCACCCTGGGCTTTGTCAATGCACCTGCCCTGATGCAACATCTAGTTACAGATTTACAACGTGAATCTGTAAACATTCAAGAGTACCAAGAAAAGCGCGATATTCTATATAACCATCTGACTTCACTGGGCTTTGAGATAAAGAAACCCCAAGGGGCCTTTTACCTATTTCCTAAGACACCCTTGGCGGATGATCTTGAATTTAATCAAAAAGCCTCTGCGTACAATATTTTGCTGGTTCCAGGCGGCGGCTTTGGTACCCCAGGTTATTTTCGTTTATCCTACTGTATAGACATGGATATCATCAAAAGATCCCTACCAGCCTGGACTAAGTTAGCTGAGGATCTAGGTATGAAAAAATAATAGGTGTTTTATTATTAAAGGAACCAGGTCATTTTATTGACTGGTTCCTTTTTTACTCGATCAGCAATCGAGTCAAACTTTCGAATGCATTTCCAACTTAGGATTTTTTCTTGTGGGGTGTAACACTTTTCGTCCCTTTTTCTTATTATGTAGCATGGGTTACCTAATCATTAAATTTTAGGGGAGGCGTTTATATGGGCGGTTACGGTTACGGAAATTCCAGTTTTATCGTGTTCCTCATCCTTATTCTTTTACTTCTAGGTGGTCCCGGTTACGGAACCTATGAGGTAGAGAACTAATTAAGTGAACAGTGGTTCACCATAAAAATATTATTATAGGAGGGTGTTAAAATGGGTGGTTACAATAATAGTTCCTTTATCATTTTCTTGGTTTTAATTTTACTATTCTTTGGCGGTTTTGGTTATGGCAGCTACGGTGTGGAAAAATAATATGTAAAACGATAAAAATAGGCCGGAGCTGCTCCAGCCTATTTTTATTCCACAAGGTCTGGCCTTAAACGGATGGCCTTTCGAAAATACACGTGTTTAATGTCATTTTGCTGCATAATTACCTTTAGCATTTCACTGGTTGCCTTTAATACTTCTTCTTTATCATTCTGTTCGACTGTAATAGCTCCTCTTATTCCCCTAATCTAGGCCATGCTGCCTCCTTCTAAGCTAGGGGCTTGATACAGCCCGATGGCCTAAACCTAGGGCCACCTCATCAAGGTGTAAAAGTCCTACACCTAAAAATACCGCCACGCTAATATGATCTGCCTGCTTGGCGATCCCTATTTTACCACCTACGTTTAATCCGATTGCCTTAGGCATAACAATCGAAAGAGCTTCACGGGTTGCACCAGCCACAGCTCCTTCATCTGCATGGATTTCCTTGATAACTCCTTCCCGTTTAGCAGCAACCACAGCCCTTTCGATAATACGACTTACCGAAGAGATAAAATCACCACCAAAATCTACCGCAACAGTTCGAATGCCATCCTGTAAAAACCTTTGTTTGTATTCTTTTTCCTGATCCCTTGATTCAGTCATGGACATTTCTATGGCAGCCTTGGCCACTTTTCTACTACCATGGAGACTCAAGCAAACACCTCCAAAAAATTAAAGCTCCTCGGTACTATTCCTTTTTTTACCTGTTAACTGCCTAGATTATATTATAGCTGTTACTTAATTGCAACTTCCTATCGCCTTTAGCCGTTATTTATAGACCAAAGGCAGCAACCCCCATGCCTTTAACTGCACCATCAAAGAATAAAAGTTTAATGTTATCCAGAACAATAACAAAGAATCTTGAGACTAACTGACAGTTAGCAGCTAACCGGCTAATAGCTAGCGGTTATATCTTCGTTCCAGTATGGAGCGGTAAAGTCTCATCTCCTCGGCTACTCTGAATAATAGTCTCTCTACATCATACCTTGAAAGTGACAAGTTGGGTGGATCGATGATTTCAATTTTTCTAAAGTCATCCCTGGCAATGAACCTTACAACATCTTCTAAGGTTTCTGCCCGTAGTTGAATGATCACAGGTGCATAGGCTACTTCGTTATTGGTGATCTCATCCTGCACGATATAGACTTCCGTACCCATATCAATTTCTTCAACCTGGATGCCTTGAATCGGCACGTTTCGAAAAACCGCCACCTGTTGTTCCCTTAAATCCTCCGCAGCCTTATCACCCGGTTTGCCACCGAATAAAAAACGTCCAGGTTTTCCAATACCTTTAAAATCTAAGCGAACTCTAACCCTCAAGGGCCGCTGAGCAATATCATCCTTTTGTAGGTTCAAAAAAATACCTCCTCGCCAAACCTCCTTAAAAAAATTCGATTTAGGCGGGAAAAATCCTGCTAGGTTTTACCATTGGATGTCCTGGCTGCCACAATTTGGGCAAGTATCAAAATAAATTTCCGGCTGCTCAAAGGCCTCCTGGGCATCGTCCAAACTAGCACCCTGGCATTCCATTGTTTTTAGATTACCTGCTTGACTAAAGTTCCCCACCAACCCATAGGGTGGTGCCGCTGCTGTTGGTGAACCAGGTAAAAAACGGGAACTGGCAAGGCTTTCGCAATTACCGCATCTTCTGCAATAAGGCATGTTTACCCCCCCATTAGCTGTCAGTCCTATTCTTCCCAACTCAAGGACGGATTTATGCCTAAATAAGGAAGACACGGCCTTTGCCGTGTCACACCGTTATTTGCCACCTATTTTTCTGCCAAGATTTTTTCTATTTCCCCTTGGGGTTCCCTTTTCCTGATAGCCACTGGTACCAGCCCTTCTAGGCTTAGTCGTTCTTTCATCCGAACCCTTGGCCTTGATGGAATTAAATTTTCCGCCGGGTTTTGATTTCCTGGCTATCGTACTTCCTTCCCCAGTGACCTTGTCCCTGGTGGCGTTAAACTTACCTTTATGGATTTGCCCTTTTTTCTTAACTCCATCTATTTTTCGTGTATCGGAATAATTAATTTTAACCCCTACCAACAGGGCTAATTCCCTTAATTCCTTTTTCGTTAACTCCCTAACTTCCCCTGATTTTAAATTACCCAGTTCCAGATTCCCAATACCCGTTCTTCTTAATCGGAGAACCTTGTAGCCAATATGTTCACACATGCGCCGCACTTGTCTGTTGCGGCCCTCATGAATGATAATTTCCAGTAAAGCCCGGTTATCACCGACACCAGCTAGCCTTACACCTGCCGGTGCAGTTGGCCCATCCTCCAGAACCAGCCCTTGGGCCATTTCTTTAAGTTGTTCAGTTTCTGGAACGCCAGCCACCTTAACCAGATAAGTTTTTTTTACTTTATGCTTCGGGTGGCTAATGGCTTGGGTAAGTTCCCCATCATTGGTTAACAATAAGAGTCCTTCAGAATCATAGTCCAGACGTCCAACTGGGTAAACCCTTTGGCTGACCCCCGCCAGTAAATCAGCAATTGTCTTACGGCCCCGATCATCACGAAGGGTCGTTACATACCCTCTGGGCTTGTTCATAAGCAAATAAACCTTTTTTTCCGGGGGAGGTATGGGACGTCCCTTGACTTCAATTTTATCCCGCATGGGGTCTACTCTGGTACCTAGCTCTGTAACGACTGTCCCATTAACCTTTACCTGACCATTCATCATTAACTCTTCCGAGTGGCGGCGGGAAGCCACTCCTGCCTGAGCCAGTATTTTTTGTAACCTTTCCATCATTTGGTGCTAAATCTCCTTAAAAAGTAAAGTACTGATAATTGTATCATACCCAGGCTGATTATTGCTAAAACATCATATTACAAATCATAATGGAAGCAATCAGCGTGGTAACATCCGCTGCTAAGCCAGATGCCACCGCGTAACGATATTTACGAATTCCTACGGAACCAAAGTAAAGGGTAAGCACATAGAAGGTTGTATCGCTGCTGCCCTGCATGGTCGATATCAGTCTTCCTACAAAACTATCCGGCCCATGGGTCTTGATTACCTCTGTGGCAATGCCCAGAGCCGCTCCCCCTGATAAGGGGCGCATGACAGCGTGGGGTAAAATGTCGGCAGGCACTCCCAGTACGCCTAAAATTGGTGCCAACCAAGAGGCCAGAAGTTCCATGGCCCCGGAAGCCCTAAATATACTTACTGCCACCAGCATCGCTGTGAGAAAGGGGATCGTTTTGATGGCAGTCGAAAAACCAGACTCAGCACCTTCCACAAAGGTTTCAAAAACAGGAACTTTTTTTATAAAGGCCAACAGAGGAATAAGTAAGAGGATGAGTGGTATGGCCCAGCGTGAAATCTGATTGATAACCTCATACATCAGCTTCACCACCTGTTCCTGTAGATACTTCTGAGCATTCTATCTGCCAGGATGGCTACCGTCATGCCACATAGGGTGGCAAATATCGTCGTCCCTACTATTTCCGTAGGATCTTGACTGCCATACAACACTCGAATGCCAATGATCGTGGTGGGAATAATCGTTATACAACCAGTATTGATGGCTAGAAATGTGCACATGGCTTCGGATGCGGTATCCGATTTTTTGTTTAGCTTTTGCAATTCCTGCATAGCGATCAAACCCATGGGGGTTGCTGCATTTCCCAGTCCCAAAATATTGGCACTAAGATTCATCACGATGGCACCCATGGCAGGGTGGTCCTTTGGCACACTGGGAAATAAAAAGCCAGTTACAGGCCGTACTAACTTAGCTAGTCCCTGAACGAGACCTGCTGCTTCCGCAAGCTTCATAATGCCTAGCCAAAAGGTTATGATGGCAATTAAACTAATGGACGTTTTTACTGCCACCTGTGCTCCATCTAAAGCTGCCTTGGTAACCACTTCTATCTGTCCCTGGGCACCTGCTACCAGGATACCAAAAACAACCATAAACAGCCATACATAATTTACCATGCATCTCCCCCCTTGTCCTCCTAGGAGATATTTATGAGGGGGGTTGGCCAATTAGAACTGTTCGTCCAATGGTAAGTAAACAGTAAAGCAAGTCCCTTCACCCAGTTGGCTGACTACCTCAATACGGCCCCGATGTTTGTCAACAATGGTATAGGAAATGGATAACCCCAGTCCCGTTCCTTTATCCTTGGTGGTAAAAAAGGGGGTTCCCAGTTTTTCCAGGTCATCCGGATTAATTCCAGGTCCATTATCCTGCACCGAAAGACTAACTTCATTTTCTGTCGGATGATAATCCGTGGCGATTATAATGGTTCCTTGCATATTCATGGCCTGAAGGGAATTTTGACAAAGATTTAACAGTACTTGTTTGATTTGGTCCTGATCAACAATAACTTTCGGTAATTCCGTTAAATCGGTAATTATTTTTACTCCCTGGAGGAAGGCCTGGGTTTCAAATATCTTTATGAAATCAGTAATTAATTGATTTAATGAACAGGGTTGTCTTTCCGGTTGTTTTGGTTTAGCCAGCTGAAGAAAATTATTAATAAAGGTATCTGCCTGATCAATTTCTTGAATCATAATTTCCATAAATTCTTTAAAAATACTATTTTGTCCTGCCATTTTTTCGCTCATCAGTTGGGCAAAGCCCCTGACAGAAGTTAAGGGATTTCTGATTTCATGGGCCATACCTGCGGCCATTTGGCCAACCACCGCAAGCTTTTGCTGCTCTTTAATGCGTGCCTCTTGACGGCGTAAATCTGTAACATCTGTATAAATCCCGATGGCTCCGGAAACAGAGTTTTTTTCATCCCGTAATAAGCTGGTGTTGACCAAAAGGAACTTTTCCGTTTGTAGATTGCAACATTTGCATTCAATATTGGTAAAGGATCTTGCCTCCTCAATGGTCTGAATTAAAAGATGGTAACCCCGTTGACAGAAATGAAAACTCTCGAAAGGTTTCCCGATTATTTCGTTTGCTTCTCTATGCCAGATCTTTTCGGCCGCCCTGTTAAAAAAGGTGACAATTCCTTCCCTGTTTAGAATAATTACACCCTGGGACATCGCATTAAAAATGATATCACTTTGCTGCATCAAGACACGCAGGGCCTTCCCTGCATCCAATAGCTTTTTTTCCATTTGGTTTTGTTTTATGGCCGCTTCAACTGCCTTTGTTGCCGCTACGGTTAAACTTAAGGTGTAAGGACTTTCCAAGCCACAAGGCATGGCAACGGACAAAACTGCTATGGTATCCCCTTCTTCACCGATAATGGGTGAACCCACAAAGGACCACCGGTGAAAATCCTTTACATAATGCTCCGCTCCAATAACTGCCAGTGGTATGCCATTCGCCAAAACAGAGCCAACCCCATTGTTTCCCATCACTGGCTCGGCAAAACTGACACCGGACTCATAGGGAATATTTATAAAATTACTGGTGGTATCTTTGCCTGTAAATGACTTTAGGATAATTCCTTCGGAATCAGCTATGAGAATTAGGAAGGTTTGGTTTTGCGTGCTAAGGGTCGTTTTGATGGTTTGAATGTGGGGCTCAAGTAGATCTAGTACACTTTTTAGGTGGGATCTTCTATAATATAATTCTTCATCCGTCAATTTTTTTATGTTTATTTGATGAGGGTTAATATTATACGCTACACACCGCAACCAAGCATCATACGTCTTTGGGAAAATATCGGTTGTCTCAACATTTTCTCCCGCAATAAACCTTTCCCAAATTGAATACATCGCTGACTGATTAAGGTGTGGTACAGAAATCAAGCGGTCAATCACCCAAGCAACCTCCATTTCATTTGGAGTTTTACCTATTTTCGACAGACTAGACCTTGGTTCCTGCGAAAAATCGTTGGGACATATGTCCCATTTTAAAAAGCAAAAAAGTGGGGAAGCCCCCACTTTTCTATACAACAGGTTGTGTATTGCAGCTCTCTGCAGTATTTTTGCCACCTTTGTTAAACATACTCTGTATTTGGTTTAACATTTGGGGTGCTGCATCAATTAGGCGATCAAACAATGCATGGCTATCATCTACTGGTAGCAGACGAATTTGACCATTCCCAACTACCAGGAAACCCATTGGCTGTACGGATACACCTGCACCACTACCACCACCAAAAGGTGAGCCTATTGAGTCCCCATTACTGTTTGCCTTACTATTGATCCCTGTTGAATATTCCCCACCGCCAGCAGCAAAACCACATGCCACCCTAGAGACAGGAATTATTACACTGCCGTCAGGAGTCTCCACAGGGTCGCCCACCACCGTGTTTACATCAACCATTTCCTTAATACTTTCCATAGCCGTTTTCATCAAACCTTCAATGGGATGTTCTGACAACATCATTCACCCCCCGTCTTTTTACCTTTTTATAAATAATTTTAATACCAGTGATCATAATATTTCCAACACGAATTTTAAATATGCAATCGAGTGATGTCGAAAAAACTTCTTTTTTAAAGTTTGGTTCTACATGAAGCTCTGGTTTTGGTCTACCCAAGGCAATTTTTTTATAAAACGCTGCCGTAAACCCGCCCATGATACTCCACGCCAAACCCGTTATAATACCGGTGGCAGCAGCATCACCTGTCCCTATTTTTAGCTTCCAAATAAAACGTTCCAGATTCAAATGCCCCAACAGATGCTCAATATCTTTTTTTATGTCCTTGAGGTAGGGCCACCATCGGTGATAAAGCGCCATTGCTTCCTCTACACTTGAAATGGTGTGTTCCCCATGTCTTCCCATTAATTCCTTGGGATTTTCCCCGCCAGTCTCCAATTCTGTCCTGGTGGTGAGGGATATCCCAGATAGTTTTTGCTGGAAAATAACCACCGGTACCTCCAGCCTATAGTTAATGAAACCCAAAAGAAAAAACTCAAGACTGATGGTGTCATCTTCCCCGACGCGAAAATACTTAAGGTGTACCTTCATGTCAGAAAGGAGAACCAAAGCCATTAGTAGTCCCAAGCCAATAAAAATATACAATGCTAACAGACTTTGGTCACTCCTTTCATTTCATGGTTACCTTGAAGACACATTAGCCGGCGGTCGTCCGCCCCCACATCCGTCTTTATTTTTAGGCAATAAATGGCCGTGAGCCTTGAGCTTTTTGTGCATGTGTCTTTCGCTCATGGCCCACGACCCACGGCCCATGGCCATTTTTAGGGTGCGCCAATGGGTTCAGGTTCATTGGTAGTGGTTGGCAGGATGGTAACGGGAATTGAGACCGTATCTTTTTCTACGCCGCCTTCACCACTAATAAAAGCTTCCACCGTGCCTTTTTCAGGATTGGCAGGGGGACTATAGCTTAGGGTACCCGTAAATTTATTGCCGTTAATTGGCATCGGTTTTTCAGCTAAGGTTAACCCGCTAGAATCTTTAATTCTGACTCTAACGTTACCCTCCATGCCAACAGCCGTTCCAGAAACACTGATCGACCCTTTAACCTGTTCACCAGGCTTAGGGCTATCTAATTTTAGGCCCTTTTCTATGGATTTATTGGGTGCTGGCTGCGGAGTGGCCTGGGGAGAGGGAGCAACCGGTACAGGAGCCTGTCCTTCTTTTTCTCTTGTCATCTCAAATCCAAGGGCTTTCACAGGCCTGTCCAGGGTAAAGGAAGCAACGATGGGTTTCCTATCTTCATTGTCTTTACGATCCTTATCTTCTAATAATGAATTACGATAATTTAATTTAACATTTACCCAATCAAAATCATTGGCGGGAATTCTGCGCTCAACTTCTGTTATTTCAATATCTTTACCCACGGGCAAATTCTGGCGGCTTACTAAAATATAATTTTTACCATTTACACTGGTCCAAGTAGCAAAGTGCTTTTCTTGATGGTTTTTTGCCAATGCTTGAACAATTTCCGGGGATTGATCAAAATCAATTGTTTCAAAGGATACTCTGGATACATCCGGTACAACAATGGTTTTCGGCTGTGGCTGAGGCTCCGGCTTTTTAGCAGCTGTGCAGCCAAAGGGCACCAACATTAATAAAATAAAGCATAAAGCCCTTAAAGTGTTTTTCATAAAGACCCCTCCAGTGGTTTTTATTAATATTTTTAGCACTTTTTGGTTATTTATGCGTATTTAAGCTATTTTTATACGAAAACGGCTTAAAACTTAGCCAAAAATTAAGCAACCATTTACCGCTCTTTCAAGCAAAGTCCTTGGGCCATGGCAAAACAAAAGCGACAGTGGGAACCATTCCCCTGCCGCATTTACGCCTCTTCCATATCAAGCATTTCTCCCTCCACCAAAAATTCTTCTAAAGGTGGGAGATCCGATATTTTTTTTAGGTCAAAATGTCTTAAAAATTCATTGGTGGTGCCGTAAAGTACAGGTCGCCCGGGGCCTTCCCTTCTACCTTTCTCCTCTATTAAGGCTCTTTCCAACAAGGTATTAATGGGAGAATCCACCTTGACACCCCGAATCAGTTCTACTTCCGATCTTGTTATGGGCTGTCGGTAAGCGATAATGGCCAGGGTTTCGATGGCTGCCCGGGATAAACCCGTGCCACTTTTACGGTATAATCTCTCTACATAGGGAGCACATTCGGGTCTTGTACACATCTGCCAGGTATCGGCCACTTCAACAATTTTAAGGCCTCCTGGTCTGGCCTCATATTCCTGGGCCATTTCTTGCAGCAGTTCCACTGCATCTGCCACATCAATTTCAGTAATTCGTGCCAGTGCTTGCACCGTAAGGGGGTCACTGGCCACAAATAAGAGTGCTTCCAAAGCTGCCTTTGTTTGATCTTTAAATAATACTGCCATCCTAGGCCTCCTCAGATAATTTCTGAACTCGACGCAAGATGGTTATCTCACCAAAGGTTTCATTCTGAACCACGGAGATTTGACCTAATTTTAATAACTCTAATAGGGCCATAAAGGTTACTACAATTTCCATACGAGTTGCATCATCGTCAAAAAGCCTGGTAAAGTCTACCCCTTCCGGGTAGAGGATAAGTTTTGCCAACAATTGACGCATTTTTTCAGGAACCTGAATCTCTTCCCGGGTAATCTCCAGGGGTATCGAAAGTTTTGCGCCGGCCCGTTGTAAAACCTTCTGCAATGAGATTAGGAGTTTTTCCATCGTTACCCCACTTAAGGGGTCCTGGGGTCTAAATAGGTGCTGGTACATATCAATATGATTGGTCCTGGTATAGGTTTTCCCAGCCTGTCGTTCCTGGTCCTTTAAAAAAGAAGCCACTTCTTTAAATTTTTTGTATTCCAGCAGTCTCTGTACCAATTCCTCCCGTGGGTCAGGCCCTGCTTCTTCCTCTGTTTCCTGTCCTGCTTTTGTTCGGGGCAAGAGCATTCTTGCCTTGATCGAGACTAAGGTGGCAGACATCAGCAAAAATTCACTGGCCACATCCATGTCCATGGCCTGCATTTGTTTGATATAGGCAAGGTACTGGGAGGTAATTTGAGCAATGGGAATATCGTAGATATTAATTTGATCCTTATCAATTAAGTGTAACAATAAATCCAAGGGCCCCTCAAAGGCGGATAATTTAACTGCATAGGACAAAAAAATCACTCACATCCTAACCAAAAATGGCTGCCCGAACCTCTTCCAATGTCTTTACCGTGGCCTGCCGGGCTTTTGCTTCGCCGGCTTGTAAAATTTCTTCAACATATCCTTTTTTCGCAAGTACTTGCTCCCGTCGCTCCCGGATTGGTCCTAAATTCTCTTCCAAGGCTCCGGTTAGTTGTTTTTTACAGGCCACACAACCGATTTGGCCGGCCCGGCACTCGGTTTCGATCCCTTCCAGAATACCGGAGTTGTAGATACGATGGAACTTGTGAACCACACAGACATCCGGATTACCCGGATCGGTTTTACGAATACGGGCTGGATCGGTGACCATTAAGTTGACATGCTTTTTAATCTCCTCGGTGCCGGCACCCATGGAAATGTAATTATGATAGCTTTTGCTCATTTTGGCACCATCAACACCAGGCAAAACTGCCACATCTTTATTGATAATGGCCTGGGGTTCGGGAAAGACCGGCTTAAACAGGTGATTGAAACGTCTGGCCACCTCTCTGGTTAGCTCGACATGGGGTGTTTGGTCCTCACCCACCGGCACTGCATTGGCTTTATAAACCAAAATATCTGCAGCCATTAGTAAAGGATAGCCCAAAAAGCCATAGCTATTAATGTCCTTACCCAACTCACCTAATTTTTGAATTTGATCTTTGTAGGTTGGTACCCTCTCCAACCAGGAAAGTGGGGTAACCATGGATAAAAGCAAATGCAGTTCTGCATGTTCCTGAACAGCGGACTGCCTGAAAAGAGCACATTTTTCTGGATCTAAACCATTTGCTAACCAGTCTGCTACCATTTCAATGGTATTGGCACGTATGTCTTTGGCTTCCTCCCAGCCTGTGGTCAGGGCATGCCAATCCGCTACACCAAAATAGCAATTGTATTCTTCCTGCAGGCGAACCCAATTATTGAGCACACTCTGGTGCCCTAGATGCAGCCGGCCTGTAGGTCTCATTTCACTTAAAATTACTCCTTTGCTAGCCATTATGCATTCTCCTTTAGTTTATAGTGGTAATCCAGCAATTAAATTTGCCAGTGTGCTTAATAAGTTCACAATCGGGTAAATAAAGAATCTCAGGATGGGGCTAAGGAATCCGAAGAATATCAGCACCAATAAAATGGCCGTGCCGTAGCGTTCCAACTGATAGAGCCACTGCTGTGGTCCCGGCAATAAGCCGGCTAATATTTTGGAACCATCCAATGGCGGTATCGGCAACAAATTAAATACAGCCAGCAAGACGTTTATATAAATAAAATAACCCAGCATAAAGCTTAAACCACCTGTGGGCTTTAGCAAGCCAAGTACGATGGCACCCAAAAAAGCCAACAATAGATTCGTCATTGGTCCAGCCAGTGACACCAGCATCATGCCCTTTTTTCTGTCATCAAAGTGAAAGGGATTAACTGGTACCGGTTTGGCCCAACCGAAACCGGCTAAAAACAAAAGCAGCGTACCCAATGGGTCCAGGTGCTTGAGGGGATTTGCCGTTAACCTGCCTTCGTAGTAAGCGGTTTTATCACCCAAACGATAGGCAGTGAAAGCGTGGGCATACTCATGCAAGGTCAAGGCAAATAAAATGGGAGGTGCCATTAATAATAATTCCTGTATCGTTGGAAAATTAAACAATTGGCCTCGTTCCCTTCTTTTTCTTTCCTTTATTCCCCTGGTTTGGCCCACCCGCCGGAACGGCTGGCCTGGGCTGCTTAGGCTGTATTTTGGGTGCATTGTTTTGCTCCAAATAGGACTTTACGTAGGCCAGCTCATCTTCCCTTGTTTCAATTAAACCGTCCAGCCTGGCACGCCAAACAGCATCCAAGGCCCGTCGGTACATGGGACCTGGTTGATAGCCCATTTCCCGAATATCCTTGCCATTGACCATCGGTTTGTTTTTATGCACCGATTCCATAACCAGACGGAAGCGGCGAATGGCGTTTTTGTCTTCCAACAGGGCCAGGAACAATGGGTATGCTTCCCTGGGTAAGGTTTGCACAATTTTGGTCAAATCAGAAAGCGGTACATCCTCCGTGGTCGATAGTTTTCTTAGGGCTACTCTGCCATAGGCAATGGTATCCAGCACTTTATCCGTTTGTCTGCGACCCAAATTGTAGCGTTCACATATATTATAGGCCTTTTCCTGGGTGGTTAAGTGTAAAATAGCCAGAAAATACGGCAGCCATTTTTCCGCAGGCTCAGACCAGCCCCAGTTGCGTAAAATCATCAAGGCCTGGGGAATTTCACTAATCACATATTGAATTTCCCAAAAGGTAATCTCCGGGAACAGATAATCCCAAACTCCTAATTCAGACATCCGATCCAGCATATGCTCGGGGTCCGCTTCCTCTAAGATATGGCGCAATTCTCCCCACATTCGTTCGGTGGATAGACGGGAAATAACCTTTTCCCGCACAGCTTCCTCTATTAATCGCAGGGTCTGGGGCTCGATAATCATATCATAACGCTGTTCAAAACGGATGGCCCTCAGAATACGGGTGGGATCTTCAATAAAACTAATATTATGGAGAACCCGGATGGCGCCGATTTGCAAGTCATCCCTGCCGTTAAAATAATCCACTAACTCCCCAAAACGTCCTGGATTTAGGGCCACTGCCATGGCGTTAATGGTAAAATCCCTGCGGTAGAGATCATGCTTAAGAGAGGACTGCTCCACCTGGGGCAGGGCAGCGGGATATTCATAATACTCCACCCTTGCGGTGACCACATCCACCCAGAAACCATCGGGGAAAATAATTTCAGCCGTGCCAAATTTCTCATGGGGCCGCACCCTACCACCAATAACCTGGGCCAAATGGTTGGCCATTTCAATACCGTTACCTTCCACCACCAGATCAACATCCAGGTTTTCTACCTTCAGTAATACATCCCTTACCAGGCCGCCCACAGCGTATACCTGATAGTCTAATTCTTGGGCTACCTCGCCAGCCCTTGTCAGGATATTCATAATGCGCCTAGGCAGTGCCCGCTGCATATCTGGCCTAATATTGGCCCCTGAGCTGGATTTTTTATCATTATAGGTTGTCGAATACCGCCCCTTAAAACCCTCATGAAGGGTTCGTAGTACATCGGTGCGGGAAACGATGCCGATGACCATGTTCCCTTCTACAACCGGAAGTCTGCCGATATCCTTTGCGATCATTAAATCTTGCACAGCATGAATATTAATCTCTTTGGTTACAGTTACTACATTAACCGTCATAAAACCTTTTACCGGCGCATGACCCAGCCCATGGTGGGTAGACTTTTCTACATCTCGCCTGGAAATAACTCCCACTAGCTTATCATCCTTGATCACCGGTAAGCCGGTATGACCATAACGCAGCATAATTTTACCAGCTTCCTCAATGGTCGTTTCAGGAAACACCATTTTAACCGGGCTGGACATAATATCTTCGACCGTAAGGGGAGGTTGGATCTTTCCTTTAATTAATTCCAATAACTTCCCTGCTACTTCATCAACGGTTTGACCCTTTATCGTAGCAGAAGCAGCAGCCGGGTGTCCGCCGCCGCCAAATTCAAGCATAATATCCCTGCAATTTACTTCCTTAAGAGCACAGCGACCCACCAGATGAACGCGATCCTCCATCTCCACCACGGCAAACACAGCATCGGTGCGCTCGATCTCCGACAATTTATGAGTAAGGAGAGCGAGTCCTCCCACAAACTCATCCACATTGCCCTTAGCAATAAGAACTTTGGTACCGTTGATCAGATGGTGTTCTGCCGTAACTAAAAGCTCTTTAAGCAAGGCTTTTTGTTCCTCCGTTAAGGGACGGCCTAAAAAATCAGCTACCACAGCTAGGTTTGCTCCCTGTTCCAATAGAAAGGCGGCTGCTCGGATATCTCTGGGAGTGGTACTCGTAAAAACCAAGCAACCCGTATCTTCATAAATCCCCAAGGCCATGATCGTTGCCTCTAAGGGTGTAATTTCCAGTCCCTTGTTGCGTATTTTTTCAATTAATAGCGTTGTGGCAGCCCCTACGGTTTCAACCACTTCGACTTTACCACAAACGTCTCCCTCCGCCCTTGGATGGTGGTCATAAATGTGCACCTCCACTCCGGGTCGGTTAAACAATTCCTTAAGTTTGGATACCCGGCCGGGACTTTTGGTATCTACCATAATCAGACGCTTTACTTTATTAATATTAATGTCTTTGATATTTCGAACATTCTTGAGGGTATCTTTATGTAGTGCCAAAAACTCTTCCACATTACGAGATAATTTTCCAGGGAAAATAAGTTCGGCCCCAGGATATATTTTTTGCGCTGCCACCATAGCCGCCAAACCATCAAGATCGGTATTAACATGTGTTGTAATGATCTCCACCCTTACACCCCCTAGAAAAGTGTATTTTTTTGTAAATACATTAAATTATACCACACCCCACTAAAAGAAAAAAGCACCCGACTTGGGTGCTGTATTTCAGTCAATTTTCTACATAACTAACCACGGGTAAAAATATAAAAGGTCTGTGCGGGGCATATTGCATCAGCGAAAGAGTGCTTCGTCATCCCCCTCCGCTCCTAAACTCGACGCCAATAGCCCAGGGGGATAACTAGCACCTGCAAATCTTTATAAAAAACTTACCTGGAAGAAGAGGCCAACTTAATGACAGAACTGCAAAGTCTTTCCGGCAGCATATCATTACGGAGTAAATCCGCGTAATCCTCTCTTTTGATAATCAAATCCGCCTTCCCTTCATGCACTAAAACCATCGCCGGGCGGGGGAGTCTATTGTAATTCATCGACATGGCGTAATTGTAGGCACCGGTACCAGCAACGGCTAATATATCACCCGCACGAAGTTCCGGCAGCTTAATATCCCATATCAGCATATCCCCTGATTCACAGCATTTTCCGGCAATAGAAACCTTCTCCACTGCCTCTTCATTCATGCGGTTGGCTGCACAGGCCTCATACTTTGCCTGATATAAAGCTGGGCGAGGATTATCGGCCATACCGCCATCCACGGATACATATTTACGAATCTGGGGAATGTCTTTTATTGTTCCAATGGTGTAAAGGGTGGTACCAGTGGGGCCGGCAATGGATCGACCGGGTTCTACCATCACCTTGGGTACGGGAAGGCCAAATTCGGCGGCTTTTTCCCTTACTGCACCAATCATAATACCTGCATATTCTGTGATGGAACAGGGCTGATCCCCGGCAAAGTAATAGATGCCTAAACCACCGCCAAGATTAAGTTCCTCCGTTACAAACCCTGTTTCTAAATAGACATCCTTGACAAAGGTCATCATCACATCGGCGGCATGGGCATAGGATTCTAATTCAAAAATTTGTGAACCAATATGGCAATGGAACCCCTTAAGCTGAATGTTTGGTAAATCCCGACATTGTTTTACACTGGACATGGCCATACCATTTTCAATGGCCAGACCAAACTTTGAGTCAATTTGGCCGGTTTTAATATATTCGTGGGTGTGGGCCTCGACCCCGGGACTTAATCGAAGAATAATTGATGCTTTAACACCCATCTCACCGGCTATGTCATTTAGCAATGCCAACTCCTGCTTATTGTCAACCATGATCCGGTTCACCTTACACTCCAATGCCATACGAAGTTCAGCAGCGGATTTGTTGTTGCCATGGAAATATACCCTTTCCATGGGAAAGCGTGCTTTGGCAGCTGTATACAGTTCCCCGCCGGATACAACATCTAAACCCAAACCTTCTTGTTCAACCATGGTACAAATGGCCAGGTTGCTTAATGTTTTACTGGCGTAAATAACGGCGGCCCCGTAAGCCTCCGTAAATGCCTTGTAGTAGGCCCGGCAATTCTCCCTGAACATTGCCTCATCAATAACATAAAGAGGAGTACCAAATTCTTTTGCCAGATCCAATGTATCACAACCACCGATTTCCAAATGCTGCTTATTATTTATACGCATAGTTCCTTGCAATCTCATTTGTTTCCCTCCTGAAATATAATACCCATCTATGATCAAAACTGCCACAAAAAGGTTTGTTCCTTATTTTGGCAACCTAAAAGTGTTAGAAAAACGGCCATAATCTTAGGGCCGTCCAAGCATCCTCTTTAACTGCAAAAATTATATCATGGGCAAAAAATAAGCGTCAAGGAAAACACCTTTATAATGCTGTATACTTGCTATTTAATAAAAGAAAAGGCTTCTTCCTGCATAAGCAGAAAGAAACCTCAAAGTCTAGTTTGTTTTATCCACCGATTCCACATTATTTTGGCTTCTTCTAGTATTTCTCTTCTTGGTAGCCTTGGTACCTGGTGCAACCTCACCGGGTTTCCCGTACTTCTCCCAAATTTCCCTAAGTTCTTCGGAAGATAATACGTAATCACGAACGGTGTTATCAGACATAAAAGCACCCCTCCCCTATATACTAGCTAGGCAATTAATTATATAAGAAAAAAATCGTTCGGGCAACTGGTAATTATTAGTCAATTGCCCTATTTACCTTGGTTAATATTCGATACCTTACTTTATCGTGCAATTCTAAATATCGCAGGAAGACTTAGACTGGTCAATTGGACTAATACCACAACTGCCGCTGTTTAAATAAAGAATCCATCTTTTCGCCTGATGAACCCTTTTCTCTAATTTTTCCACCAAGGGTATTAGTTCTTCATCTTTATAGCTTCCCTGGGGTTGATGATTAAAAGCATCGGACAGTACTTTTTCGATTTGTTCAGCATTATAACCCAAGGCCCGCATGGACAACATGGCCCGCTCAATTCTCCATAATAACTCTCTTCGGTCAGCCAACATGATTTACAACCTACCCTTCTATTGAAGAATAGTAATATTAATGATTATATTATACAATTTTTTCGCTAATATTTAAATATCTTTTTGACCTAAGAGACAAAAATTGGATGAACCAAGCATTTATTTCATCGACAGGGAAACCCTTCCCCTTTCCAAATCCACCGAAAGTACTCTTACATTGACCACATCCCCTACCGAAACAATATCAAGCGGATGGCGGAAACGACGCTCACTCAATTCAGAGCGATGGACCAATCCATCATTCTTTAATCCAACGTCTACAAAAACACCAAAGTCTACAACATTTCGCACCGTACCCTTTAGCTCCATACCGACCTGTAAGTCTTCAATTTTTAAAATATCACTCCGAAAAAGCGGGCCCGGTAAATCCTCCCTGGGGTCTCTCCCCGGGCGAAGCAACCCATCAATGATGTCCCTAAGGGTAGGCACTCCGGTCTGCAGCTTTTCCGCCATCTTCTCTAGGTCCTGGTTGATTAACTTTTCTTTTATTTCCGGACTGCCAATTTCATTTTCCGAACAACCAATTTCCTTTAGCAAACCCCTTACGATGCCATATGATTCTGGGTGAATACCCGTTTTATCAAGGGGATTGCTGCCATCAAGAATACGAAGAAAGCCGACACATTGTTCAAAGGCCTTGGGTCCTAATCTGGGTACCTTTTTCAACTGGGTTCTTTCAATAAACGTACCGTTTTCTTCACGGTAAATGACAATATTCTTGGCCACCGTTGAATTTATACCCGATACATAGGAAAGCAAGGAAGTAGATGCTGTGTTTAAATCTATTCCCACCAGGTTGACAGCTGATTCCACGACTCCCTTGAGACTTTCTTCCAGTCTCTTGGGAGCCACATCATGTTGGTATTGGCCCACCCCGATGGACCGAGGTTCAATTTTAACCAGCTCAGCCAAAGGGTCCTGCAGTCTCCGGGCAATTGAGGCAGCACTGCGTTGGGCTACATCCAGGCCGGGAAATTCCTTGGCGGCTAACTCCGAGGCAGAATAAACACTGGCTCCTGCTTCATTGACAATAATATATTGTATCTTCTGCCAACCTTTTTCCTTTAGCAGTTCTGCCACAAATTGTTCCGTTTCCCGCGAGGCCGTTCCATTTCCTATGGTAATAATATCCACCTGATATTTCTCTACCAGCCTGTCTATTTCAGCCCTGGCCTCCTGGATCTTTTTTTGCGGTGGCGTAGGATAGATTACCCCAACTTCCAGTAATTTGCCTGTATGATCAACCACCGCCCATTTACAGCCGGTGCGATAGGCCGGGTCTAAACCTAACACAACCTTACCCTTGACCGGGGGTTGCAATAAAAGCTGCTTTAGATTTTTTGAGAATACGGCAATGGCCTGTTCCTCTGCCACCTCCGTAAGTTGGTTGCGGATATCTCTTTCCACTGCCGGTGCCAATAATCTTCTATAACCGTCCTTGATGGACTCTTCCATGACCTCTGCTGCTCCTGATTGAGGCAACAGCCAACGGCCTTTTAGCTTTTCCAAAACAGCATCTTCGGCAACATCGATTCTTACCCTTAAAATATCTTCCTTTTCTCCCCGGTTAATGGCCAGAATTCGATGGGGCGGTGCGGTCTTTACTGGTTCTCTATGCTCGTAGTACATCCGGTAAACACCACGTTCATCCAACTCTTGTTTCTTAACTTCCGTAACCAATTGGCCGCGTTGAGAGGTAAACTGCCGTAACCAACCACGGGTCTCCGAATCATCCGAAACAATTTCTGCAATGATATCCATAGCACCCTGCAAGGCTTCCTCGGCATGGTTCACTCCAGCCTCCGGATTGAGGTAGTTTGCTGCCTCCTCCAGAGGTTGGGCCCCACTTTTGGCCTGCATTAACCATAGGGCCAGAGGTTCCAGCCCCTTTTCTCTGGCCACACTGGCCCGGGTTTTTCGTTTAGGCCGATAGGGTTGATATAAATCCTCCACTGCTGTTAATGACTCGGCCGTGGTTATCTTTTTCCTAAGTTCATCTGTAAGCTTACCTTGCTCCTCTATGGAATGAATAACCTCTTCCTTGCGTTTTTCTAAGTTTCTCAGTGAAGTTAGACGTTCCAATATCTTTCTAATTTGAACTTCATCCAATTCACCGGTCATTTCCTTACGATAACGGGCAATAAATGGAACGGTATTGCCATCATCCAATAATTTAGCAGTCTGTTCTACTTGGCTTTCCCTGACTGCTATTTCCTGAGCAATCAGCCGATACAGGTTTACTTCCTTATGCATTCGTTAATTCCCCTATCTTATTTATTCTAAAAAATATATCTTTCTATATCGAACCCCCTGCTTCCTCCAATTACATGCACATAAACCATTCTTATTCCATAAACTGTAACAAATTACAAAAGGAGGTATTTTATGTTTTGTTACACTTATCTTAGCAACGTAGAATGCGGTCTTAGGGAATTAATCTTGTGGTCTGAAATCAGTTGCCAACACCCTATTTTTATAACAAACGTAGCCCAATGCCTCAATATTACCTTACCCCCTACTATCGTTGCCGGTCTGGAACGTATGAGACAATGCTTTGCCAATATTAATCAGCAGGCACGGCAGCTTTTGGCTTCTGCTCCCCAGCATCGGCATAACACAATGCACAACTTTACCCTGGCTCAACAGACTGCCCACTTAATGCAGCAATTTTTACAATATGACCAAGAGTTTATTGGTATCTTGCAGCAAGTGAAAAATTTTGGTACGAACCAGCCAGTATTTCAGACGTTAATACATCATATTGAAAATGAGCAAGTTTACATGCTTCAGTTAATTTCCACCTTGCTGCAGCAGCTTTGTCAGGGACCCACACCCTATTCGAATATGTTTTCCGTTCCCCCTGCCCCGGACGAAAATGTATAAAGATGGAAGCAAAAAATGAAATGCCCGCTTTGCAACGGGCATTTCATTCGTTATTCCTACCCTTAGGCGCGATGTCCGGCAGCCTCCCCAGTTGCTAAAGCATTGGACCATTTGCCACAACGATCTCCCCAGCGGGCAATTACTTGGCCCTGTTCAGTCATTTCAATAACCTCACAAAGATTTGGACAACCATTGCATTCAATACTGCCAGCCTTATACTCCATCTCGGCAACGCCAAAGCCCTTAAAACGGGTGGGCACTCCCTTAGAGACTGCATCTTTCGCCAACAGGGCTGCACCCACTGCCCCCATCACATTAAAGTACTTCGGTATCTGTACTTCCAGACCCAAGGCACTTTCAAAGGCTCTCTTCATACCTGCATTGGCAGCAACACCACCCTGGAAAACCACAGGTCCCAGTATTTCTTTACCCTTTCCTACATTGTTTAAATAGTTTCGTACCAGGGCCTCACAGAGGCCAGCTAAAATATCATCAAGATTATAGCCCATTTGTTGTTTATGAATCATATCCGATTCAGCAAAAACTGCACAACGACCGGCAATACGTACGGGATTTTTACCCTGGAGGGAAATATCACCAAACTCTTCAATCGAAATATTTAGGCGGCTGGCCTGTTGATCCAAAAAACTGCCCGTTCCTGCCGCACAAACCGTATTCATAGCAAAATCCGTCACCACTCCGTTACGGAGGATGATAATTTTACTATCCTGCCCACCAATCTCCAGTATTGTCTGGACACCTGAAACCAGCTGGGAGGCAGCCACAGCATGGGCCGTAATTTCATTTTTAACCGCGTCTGATCCCACTACAACGCCTGTTAGCTGCCGACCGCTGCCGGTGGTTCCAACACCTCTGACCACTGCATGGGCGGGGAGTTTCTCTTTTATTTGCCTTAGGCCATCTTGAACAGTAGCCACTGGTTGGCCGTTGGTGCGCAGATATAAACTTTGCAAAATATGGTCCTGATCATCCATAAAAATTATATTCGTACTTACAGAACCAACATCAATTCCCAGATAGCCTTTCACTAGGATGTTAATGCCTCCTTATATTCCTCTTTCTTCTTTAACAGATCAATAAATGCCTCTAACCTTGTTATCATACCGGCTTCACCAGAATGTTCATCCATTATCAGTGTCATAATCGGTATGCCGTTTTCCTCACTTACTTTTGGCAAAATGCTTTGGGCTACAATTTCCGGCATACAGGTAAAGGGCAAAATTTGCACAGCCCCGGCAAAACCCTGTTGGGCATACCAGACAGCAGACCCTACTGTTTCCTCACCGTGTCCACCAACAAAATGATTTAAATAGGGGGGTGCTGCCTTCTTAAACCTTGCGGAGCTGGGTGCATTTCTAATTAATCCCATAAACAAGTGATCATTAATCCATTCACTTAGCATCATCGATCGATCGATCTCAGCACCTAAATATCCCAAATGACGTTCAATATTAACGTTGGCAAAGGGTTCTAAGAGAGTGTAAATTTCACCAATCAAGGCTACCTTTAAAACCGGACGCTCCCTATCAATCCCTACCGCCGCCATGATTTCCCTGGCTTTAGCCTGCGCCAGGATTAAATCCTTTGGTGTTTTAGCTCGATCTATTTCATGAATGGCTTGTTGCAAAGCGTTATCTGTGGTACCATGGACCAATTCTCTGGGACGTTTTTGATAGGACAGTTTCTCGATCTCATCCACAGCTTTGGCCTTGAGATAACCAAACCTTAAGGCCTGTATCACCCTAAGCCAGGGTTGGTTGCCTGTGATTTTTCTAATTCTCCCCAGCAATTCACCGATATGTTTCTCCGGTGGTTCCATTACCACTAAGTCAAAATTTACGTGCAAGTCCTTTAATATTTCATTTTCGACATATGCATAATAACCAAAACGGCAAGGGCCACAGCCACCTGCCATCATAATCGTGTCGGCACCCAGTTCACTGGCCTCAATAAAATTACCCACATTCAATTTCATTGGCAGACAGGCAAATTCCGGGGAATGTTTTACTCCCAGGTTGAGGGTCCTTTTACTGCAAGGTGGAGGTACAATCACTTCGATACCTAAAAATTCTAACAATCCCCTTAATGATACATACATATATCCCATATGCGGGAAAGTTACCTTCATCCCACCGCCCTCCTCCAGCGCACCATATCCAAGAAGGCTTCCACCCTGGTAATAATACCTGCCTCGCCGGTATGTTCATCTAAATTAATATTTAAAAAGGGCATTCTTCCTTCCCGTCTAATGAATCTTTCAATTAATTCCCCGGTCATTGAATCTGGCCCACAGGCAAAGGCAGCCACATGAATAATTCCGTCCACTGTGGATTTTTCATGAAAATGCAAAGCCCCTCCGGTTATTTTTTTGGAAAGGGTCCAAAATAGTTTTTTGGGGAGCTTTGCCGCCCCTTGTTCAATTTTCTGTTCTGTCAAATGATCCGCTGTTAGTACCTTGACCCCCATTTTATTTAATCGATTTAGCAAATTCATACTGATAAAGGGGTCATAAATATTATAGGGGTGGCCAATCACAGCAATGGTTAGGTCCGTGTTGATATTTTTTGACTTTGGTTCTTTTCCTTCTAAAATAGCCATGGCTTCCTCTGGAAGCAGGCCCTGTTCTAACAGGTCTTGATATTGTTTTTGTTTCCTTAAGGCAACACCAAAGGCTAGACGGGATTTAAATATGCCTTTGCCAAAATAGGCTCCTACCCGCTGAACAAAATCAGTTACATCGCTTTGTTTCTTCCTTAAATTAAAGGAAGTATCCATGACCACCGGCAAATTCTTAATATTTTGCCGAACCATATCAGGAAACCCCAAAAACTTCGGGCAAATATATTCCCGCTGGGCCACACTTACCATTCGGGGTAAAAATATAACATCTACACCCTTATCCGCTAGATTTTGCACATGTCCAAAGGCTAATTTTATTGGCAGGCATGCTTCATCCACACATTGCTCTACCCCTCTGGTAAGAATCCCTTTGGTGGTGGGGGCAGAAACTACAACTTCCGCACCGAGTTGTTCTAAGAATTCCTTCCATAACGGGAAATAATAATAATAAAGCAAAGCCCTAGGTATTCCTACCCGAACAGACATTCATATATCCTCCTCCTGCACAGCTCCATCTAATATTATTGGCAAAATTTCTCTTGGCTATGCTTTCCTTTATAAAACTTGCTATAATATATTTAATAAAATAAAATATATTTCCTTATAAAGCCAAGGAGGAGGTTTGTCATGAGCTGCAGCACCTGCAATTCTGGAACAACAGGCGGCATTTCGGTAGGGAACAGTAATTATATGACCGAATTGACTAGGGTCATTGGCATCGAGGAAGCAAACAAATTACTGGCAGAAGATTATTCCTTTGTAAGTATGTATTTTAATCAAGCGGAACAAAAAGAGGTCTATGTATTAGCCAAGTTAAAACCCATTAGCAACAAAAAACAAAAAACCATTGGATTTATACCCAGAGATTAAGGCCGGGTTTCCCCGGCCTTAATCTCTGGGTTATTTACGTTTACTCTCCTTGGGCTGTTCCGTTAAACCAAGTTCCGTACCCAGTTCTTGCATCATCTCTTTCGATTTTTCCACTGTTTCCTCTAACATTCCCTGATCTTTTCTTTTGTTAGACATTCATTTTCCCTCCCACTTGTTAAATTAGCCAAACTATTTACGATTCTTTTTTGCCGTGTGATTCTCCGCAACACCAATTTCTTCGGCAATTTCTTCTGCGTTTTGCTCATTATAATTGCTGCTGGAAGTCATGGTACTGGTGTTGAAGGCTCTTTGTTTTTTAGCTTTTATTTTCACGAAACCCCTCCTTTTAGGCTAGACTGCATTATTAATGTGCGATTCATGACACCCAAATATACTAATAAAAAAATGGTCGCTGATAAGAAAAAAGAAAGCCCTGGTCTAACCAGAGCTTTCCATCCTATTTAAAATTTTCTTTTCATGGCCATGGTCAGGAAATAGGCTGCCCCACCCCACAACAATATCATCGCCAATACCATCATAAAAATCGCACTACCTGTCACCAGTAACGCCTCCTTTAACGAGCGATTGTTCATTTCTCCATTTGACAGAAGCCATGAGGCAGCCACCAACAGCTATGACAATTAGGACAAACCAACCAAACCAGAATAAAGCATCCTGTGGATATCCTTCGTAGGGTTTTTGAATATCCGCAATAAGTGTCATAATGCCGGTGTAACCTGCAACCAGAGGTGTAAGCACTTTTATGGAGAAGAGCCACCAGTTACCAACTTTAACGTCGGATATGGGATTGATATGCTCCTTGATGGATTTTAAATTAAACAACCAACCGATTAAGAGAACTTGCATTAAGCCGCCAAATACAATGCCAAAGTTATTTACAAAATGGTCAACGATGTCAAGAATATAAAGACCTGCGCCAGTAGCAAATAGAAGGCTGCAAAGAGCTGCTGTGCCTGTATAGATGATGGTAGCTTTTTTCCGTTCTATATCAAACTTATCCATAATACTAGCAATGGCTGCTTCGTTAATGGAAATCAAGGAAGTAATTCCTGCAAAGGCCAGAGCTAAGAAGAACAGTACCCCAAAGAATGGAGCGGCACTGCCAAGGGTACTAATGGCCGCAGGGAAGGTGATAAAGGCTAAACCCACTCCGGCAGTGGCAACTTCTTCAACGGTAACGCCCTGGGTTAAAGCCATATGTCCCAAAATACTAAATACTGCCATACCAGCCAATAAACTAAAGCTGCAGTTCGTTAAGCAGGTTGTGAAGGCATTACCCACAACATCAGAATTCTTGGGCAGATAACTGGAATAAGTAATCATAATTGCAAAACAAATACTTAAATCAAAGAAAATTTGGCCATAGGCTGCAGTCCAAACCTTATAATCAAAGATTCTGCTAAAATCAGGCTCGAACAGGAAGTTTAAGCCGGCTGCTGCACCAGGTAAGGTTACGCCGCGGATTACAATAAATACTACCATAAAAAACAGAACCGGGATAAGGATCTTGGTTATTCTTTCAATACCGGACTTAACCCCGGTGTAGAGGGCAACAAAGGCTATGCCCCAAGCTAGTGCAAGGGGTAATAAGATTTGCGTATTAATACCGCCTAGATTAAAGGGACTGTCTGTTAATTGCAAGTATTGGCCAAAGAAAAAGTCCTTGGGAGCATCTCCCCAGGCTTGGGTAATGGAAAAACCCGTAAAGGAAATCGCCCAGGCAATAACCACAACATAATATACAGCAATGAAAAAGCATACGAGAACCTGCCACCAACCGAGCCATTCCCACTTTCGGTTCATCTTAGCAAAGCTGAGGGGCGCACCAGCACGATACTTATGACCAATACCAAACTCTAAAATCATAATGGGTATCCCAGCAGTTAATAATGCAAATAAATAGCAAAGAAAAAAGATACCGCCGCCGTTATCAGCGGCCATGTAGGGGAATCGCCAAATGTTTCCTAAGCCTACGGCAGATCCAACCGCTGCCATAATAAATCCAAATCGACTTCCCCATTGTTCACGTTGTGCCAACTTAAACTCCTCCTAAAAACAAATATAATGCATCCACATAACACCTTTCTCCCAGGGACACCCCCCTTATATACATATGTTAATTTACTGCACAAATGTTTAATTTCTTAATTTCTACACTTTTTAAAAAACACCTGCTTGATTTCATGTACAAATTATTGACACACCTAAGGAGTGCTGATGTTTTATCGCGTCAGGTTTTTAGACAAGTCCCTTTACCGTCCGCTTTTTTTTCTGTTCGACTGGGGGTTTTTGTTATTTCAATGTCACCATGGAATAGCCGCAAATAAAAAAAGACCGAAACGATTCGGTCTTGCAGAGGACGAAAAATGAAGAGCAGGTGACCAAAGGCCGCCCCCAAATACCAACGGAGGGCTGAGGGCTATTCCTGCTCCTCCAATGCCTTTTTCTTAGCTTTACGTTTCTTTAACCATTCCACGAGCTTGATAATCGAAGCACTTAACTCAAAGAGCAAGTATATTGGGGCAGCCATCATTAACGGTGTGATGATATCCGGTGAGGGAACCAAAACTGCACCTGCCACCACCGAGAAGAGAATGGCCATTTTCCTTTTCTTTACCATCCACTGATAGTCGATAATTCCCAGTTGGGCCAGTATAAAAGCTGCCAGAGGCAGTTCAAAAACCACCCCAAAGGGCAGAATAAACATCATGGCAAAGGATACATAGTTACCGATGGTTAACATCGGTAATAGTTCTTCTCCGCCAAAGTGCAACAGATATTTAACACCAATGCTAAAGACGGTGTAAAAGGAAAATAAAATACCGGCAATAAAAAAAATATAGGATACGATGACAAAGATGGTAAAATAAATCTTCTCAGTCTTGAGTAGGGCCGGCATAATAAATGCCCAAAATTGCCATAGGATAACCGGCAGGGCCGCAAGAAATCCTAGGAAGAAAGAAAGCTTAATTTTCGTCATTAATGCTTCTAAGATACCGATATAATGCATTTTATTGCCAGTGGCAAGAACCGGCTGAAGAACAATTTCGAGAATTCTATCGCTAAAAAACCAGCAAACACCAGCCATAATTACCGTAGCAACTAAAGAGATGATTAGCACCCGGCGTAGTTCCTCCAGGTGCTCAATCATCGTTTGATCTTTTTCTTCTAGCAAACTAGCTACCCCCCTGTGCAGTGAATTAGCCTAGTTTTATGCTTGCTGTCTCTGATCGCCCCGTTGATACCCCTCAGACTGGGCTATTTCATCTAATGCTGCAGTGGCTAAATCTTCGCAAAACAAATCCACTTCCCCGGCAACTCGCTCATCCACTGTCTTTAGATAGCTTTTACATCTATCACACAGGTAAACACGATATTGTTTACAATCATCCAGCGTTATAAATGTTGTTTGCGAAGAGTTTTCATCCTTGCAATAGGGACAGCCTATTCTCTTAAATCGCCATTCCGTCTCACAGCGTCCACAATAGAGTTTTCGATGACCTTCCTTCCCCACGAGTTTCGCCATGGTGGGTTGATCACCGCAAACCGGGCAGTGATTATGATTCCATTCCGCCAAATCAATTTGCTTTAAGAACCCTTCCCCAAATGCCTTTAATATTGGTTTGAAGGTAGCTAAAGCAATAAAGTCAAGGAGACCCAAGGGCACTGCTAACCTCTTGGCCCATTCATACTTGTTTCCTTCTAAATAAAATAATGCCTCGATTAAATTCTTTTCCTCGAAAGAATTTAACCCCTTTAGCCCATTGATAAACTCATCGGAAACTGGCTGGGGACCAGCCTGCCATTTCTGGCAGGCCTGGGCCACAGCTAGCAGCCGTGCAAATATCTTTTCTGCATTTATGACCGGCGGGACAAGGGCCAAAGCAGCCTCACCCTGGGACCACCGGTTCATTTGTTGATGATCAATATCCGCTTTCCACTCTAATGATGCTATATCATGTTCCTGTTCCATTACTTCTAAATAAAAGTTGGCCAGTTTTTCAGTGCTTTTCTTTGTTCCCATTAGAGCCGCTCCTTTAATTAGTTTAGGCGGTCGCATTATGATGATGCTCTTCGTGATGATCCAGAACATTGAAGTTCTCAGCAGCAAAGCAATACACGAGAGCGCCGATTGCCACCAGACCTATACTTACAGCCCATTCCATGATGGATGGGAAGTACCAGCCGCCAATGGCTGCTGACATGCCGGTAAAGACCACGTTCATACGGTTGAAAATCAATCCACCGCTGACCAGGACACCAAAGGTAATCAGGCCTTTACGTGTGTTGCTATAGCCGCTAAAAGCAATAAAGATGGGAATCATGACGCCTAACACAACTTCCAACAGGAATAGGTTCCCCTCTAAGTTGCCCTTAAATATCAGGTTAAATACTCCCCTATTTACCAAATCAAAGAACTTCAGGCCCAAGTAAAGGATCATAAAGACCCCGGAAATTCGCACTAGACCCCGTAACACATGGATGGGTACTTCGTGCTTAAAGGCCCTGCCTGCCAAAGCTGTTTCCACACAGATCATGGCGGGCCCCACAAAAAAGGAGGACATCAAGAATAGCAGCCCCAAATAGGGTGACCACCACAAAGGATAAAGTTTATCCACCATAATCAGGTATAAAGCACCTAGTGAGGATTGGTGCAAGGTGGGGAAGATAATACCAATGATCATGAGGACAGGCAAAGCCTTCTTAAACATAGCATGATATTTAGTACCAACCTTCTCCGTTACTACCTCCCCAAACTCTAAAACCTGAACCGTGGTGTAACAAGATACACACCAGAAAACTTCAAACAACACAGAGGCATGACCCCAGGAAACAAAGGGCCGCCAGAAGTTAAACCATTGACCGATATCCATAAATAACCCGGCCATTACCAATATATAACCCAATAATGAAGTTAACATGGCACTTCTGGCAATGGCATGATACTTACCACGGTGCAATACATGGACAATAATGGCTGTACCATAACCACCACCGGCCAGAGCAACACCTGTTAAGACGTCAAAGCCAATCCACAGGCCCCAAGGCCACTTATCACTGAGGTTTGTGGTCATGCCTAGGCCTACGGCAAGACGGAATATCATGCAAACTACACCAAGACCAGCCAGTAAGAATAATACTTTACGAGCGGGAGTCATGGTGAATTTCCAATTATATTCCTTTATTTCCTGTAGCAATCCCTTATTTGCCGACATTATTTTCCCCCCCAATAACCTTTTGGTTCACCATTTTTTCACTATCATCAAACGTGTAAAATTTTAAGAATGATAGCAGCGGCCTACATGTGAACATTTTTATCCTTCTCTGCAGCAATCTTTTCACGCCGCTTGGTGTAATGATACAAGGCAGTCAATAAAGTACCCCAGCCCACCGCAATAACTGGTGTCCACTTTAAAAAATCGTGGGAGTACTCCGGCAACGGCCTGGTACCCAAATTGGGACGGAAACTAAAGTTTTCAAAGGGCACGTCGGAAATATAGAGCCAGGATGTGCCACCGGCTTCTTTTTCACCCATTACTTTTTTAATATATTTAGGATCACGGTTAATACGCTGCCATGCTTCTTTAAGCAGTTCATCCCGCTCGCCGAATTTCAAGGCTCCTGTGGGACAGGTATCCACACAGGCCGGGCCTAAACCATGGCCCAGGCGATCATACTTGCCATTGGGATCAAAACAAAACTGACATTTTGCAATTAACGGAAACTGCTTATCCCATTCATATTTAGGAATATCAAAGGGACATGCCAGCATGCAGTAACGACAACCTACGCAAAGGTGAGGATAATATACCACAGCTCCTGTCTTGGGATCTCTCTGTAGTGCTTTAGCAAAGCAAGCTGAAGCACAGGCAGGATGTAGACAATGCATACACTGCCGCTTACCGGAGCGCATGGTATAGTCGTTATCTTTTTCAATTACCTCTATTTGCACGGTGGTATAGGTATAACCATCCATATCCGGCGGGCTGGTTAGACCATCCTTAAAAGCAGGGTTGCTGGATGGCAGGTCATTCCACTGCTTGCAGGCCACCTGACAAGCTTTACAGCCCATGCATCTGGTTATATCAACTAATACACCTTTTGACATTTATTACACCCCCATTTAGCAGCACGCTTTAATGTTTGCCGGTTTTCTTAATATTACATAAGAAAGCTTTGTATTCCGGAATATTGGTATTCGGGTCGCCTACACTTGGTGTCAGGTCATTGGCCGAAGCACCCGTGGCAATGCCTTTATAACCAAAGCACCAAGGCATACCGATGACTTCAACCTCTTTACCATTTACGTTAAGTGGTACACAGACACCAGAAACAGCAACCTTACAGGTGATTTCGCCGCGTATCGTTTCAACGATTACATCATCACCTGTATTAACACCAATTTTACGGGCCAGTTTAGGCGAAATATTGGCAAACATATGAGCAGAAACCTCTGCTAAGGTGGGGCAGTTACGGGTAATGGCACCGCTCTGATAGTGCTCGATAACCCGATGGGTGGTACCTACATAGGGATACTTGTCACTGCCGGTATCCGCTATTTTACTAAAGTCACCCTTAAATTTAGTGGCTAAGGGCATCGTCTGCTGCTTAGAAATAATGTTTTGTACCGGACTTTCGATGGGTTCATAGTGTTCCGGCAAAGGCCCGTCATTAACTCCCTTGACCGCAAACAAACGTCCCCGGCCTTCCTCTTGCATCAGGAAAGACACCGTTTTATCAGGGGTTACGGGGGTTGCTTGACCGCCCGGTTCCTTTGCTGGTTCCACTGCTTTAAAGTCAGGTACGTCTGCATTCTCCCATTTACCAGCCAAGGCATCCCATTTAATGAGGGGCTTTTGGGGATTCCACGGGTTGCCAGCCGAGTCTGCGGAGCATCGGTTATATACAATACGACGGTTTGCGGGCCAAGCAAAACCGTATTGGGGAAATAGACCTAACCCCGATTTATCTTTATTCATACGGCGTTTGGCGGCAACGGTATTGGCTTCCTTATCCATATACCAGTAGCCGGTATGAATCCAACAACCGCAGGCCGTGGACCCGTCGTCCATTAGCTTGCCAAAACTATCCAAGGCCTTATTGGAGCCAACTTCAAAACCATTGATTTCCAAGGCCACTTGATCAATGTTGGGTTCATCTTCGCCTGGAATGTCATAATTCCATACCATGTTAAATATTGGGTCTGGGTATTTGCCACCGCTTTGATATTCTTTTTTAACAGCTTTAAACAGCCTATCGGCAATCCAAAGATCACTCTTGGCTTCACCCGGTGGATCAACAGCCTTATAACGGAACTGCAACCAGCGGCCGCTGTTGGTTACGGTACCTTCCTTCTCATAGGACATAGCAGCAGGCAGGAAAAATACCTCTGTATTTATTTTAGTGGGATCTGCCTCAGGGCGATGCCAGAAGGCAGAGGTTTCTGTTTCAAATAAATCTACAGCCACCAGCCAATCTAATTTTTCCATTGCTTTACGCCCTTGGAAAGAGGAGGGACCACCTACCGCAGGGTTTTGACCCCAGGCTATCATTCCTTTGATATTACCCTCGGACATCTCTTCAAAAATCCCCATATGGGTACGGTTTTTGCCATCATGCTTTGGTACATAATTAAAGCCAAATTCATTTTCCTTCGTGGCCTTATCCCCATACCAAGCCTTTAGCATACTAACTACAAACTTACCGCGGTTGGACCAAAAACTTGTTTTGGGTACATCCTTGTCCATGTAGTCCTGCAGCGTTTTGTGTTTGCTGGCATAAAACATTGGGTTATAACCAGGCAGTAAGTGATTCAGCATGGCAAAGTCAGTGGAACCCTGCACGTTAGATTCTCCACGTTGGGCATTCACACCGCCGCCAGGAATACCAATGTTGCCCAGGAGAAGTTGCAATACACTGAGGGCCCGGCAGTTCTGGGAACCATAGGTGTGTTGGGTAATACCCATCGCATAGATCACGTTACCTGCCTTATCTGGCTTGCCCGTAGAAGCGAATAGGGCATAGGTCTTCTTGAGAACTTCCTCAGGCGTACCGGTAACTTGTGAAACTGTCTTTAGATCATAGCGACTAACGTGTTTTTTCAGAATCTGGAAGGCACAGTTAGGATCTTGCAAAGTGGGATCTTTCTTGATGGCCTCTTCTCTAATGCCATCCTTTACAGGATCTCCATCCATCTGATATTGCCAGGTCTTGGCATCATAGCTCTTAATACCATCCTTTTCAACTAGCCCTGAGAACACCCCATCTTCGAATTTATACTCAGGGTTAATTAGGAAACTGGCGTTGGTGTAATTAACCACATAATCTTTAAAATGCAAATTATTTTCAATGATATAGTTAATTAATCCGTTAATATAAGCGATATCCGTACCAGGGCGAAGACGAGCATGCATATCCGCAAGTCCTGCGGACTTGGTTAGTCTGGGATCCACAACAATCAGTTTGGCTCCCTTGTCCTTAGCTTTCATAATCCACTTCATAGCCTGAGGGTGGTTTTCAGCAGAGTTGGAGCCAATCATCAGAAATACATCACTATTCTTAAAATCAATAAAGTGGTTAGTCATTACACCCCGTCCAAAAGAAGCAGCCAAACCGGCTACTGTGGAGGAGTGTCAGAGACGGGCGTGGTGCTCGATGTTAATAAGCCCCCACGACCTAAACATTTTATGCATCAGGTAGTTTTCTTCATTATCTAACGAGGCACTACCAAAGGTAGCAATGGTTGTTGACCGGTTTACTGTCACACCGTTACGATCTTTTTCTTCAAAGGAGGCATCCCTCGTTTTCTTAACTCGCTTGGCAATCTCAGATAGGGCCCAATCCCAGCTTTTTTCTTCCCATTTGGTGCTGCCAGGAGCTCGATAGAGAGGTTTGGTAATGCGAAGCCTGTTAATTACACGGTTACCCTTTTTTTCAATTGTGTTATAGGTGTCAATGATTCCATTACCCTTAGAGCAAATGGATCCTTCATTAATGGGATGATCCGGATCACCCTCACAGTAAATGATTTTGTTATCGTTATTGGCATATAGGATAATGCCACAACCACAACCACAGAATGCACAAACTGTAAAGGTTTCCTTTACCTTTCTGATTTTAGAAGGTAGGTTCTCTCCCGTAATTTGATGATGGGCCTCAGAGGCTATGGCGGGGGTTGCCACTAAGGTCAACCCCGCAGTCCCCAGCCCAATATTTTTTAAAAAGTCGCGCCTGCTTATTTTTCTCATGGAATTAACCCCCTCGGTTTAACCGGGATTATCTTTATTGGGTTGAAACTCTGGTGCTACTTCTCTTCTTCCTTAGCTGGAGCAGCTTTCTCTTTTTTCTCTTCCTGCTCAAAACTTGCCGAAGTAGCTCTTCTAAATTCACTTACTGTTTTACCCATGGCTTTACCTACCTCTGGTAGTTTGCCAGGGCCAAAAATAATTAATACCACAACTAAAATAAGTATCAAGTGAGTCGGTTGTAAAATTCCCTCGAAGAAGACGTTCAACCCCCTTTCATCCATTAATTTTGTGTGAGACATGTTTCACATTGATGCATTTTTAAAAACAAGACATACTACTAACATTATGCCAAACTTGGGACATGTTTTGCAACACATATTGTTTTGTTGCCTTTAAATTCTAGTGAATTATTATTCTTTAGAAAAAATTAATTATTTTCTCATAAATTAGGTTTGGTTTGGTATGTCCCCTGCTTTTCAAAGTTCTTTTTGGCAAGTATAATAATGTTGTATTTTTCGAAATTATATAGGCTATAATTAAAAATCAACGGCCTTGTTTATTGGCTTTTTCGCTTTAATAAAAGTTACACTTTACATTGCCATAATTTTTATAACATTGCAGACATATTTCACAATTAAAATTATTTTATATTAAGTATATTCATAAACTATTCCAAATATTCAAATGGGGATGTGCATACTATTGGATAAGCATTGCCCTTATTCTGCCGTTATTTTAGCAGGTGGCAGCAGCAGTCGTATGAAGACGAATAAAGCATTATTGCAATTAAATGGCAAACCCATGCTAACAATAATCATCGAGAAACTACAGCCTTTTTTCCAGGAAATAATCATTATCAGCAACACCCCGGCTCAGTATGCCAATTATAACCTGCCGATCTATACGGATATATTTCCCAACCGTGGGCCACTTTCTGGGATCCACAGTGGATTAAAAAACATTACCAATCAGGCTGCCTTCTTTGTTGCCTGTGATATGCCGTTTTTAGATTCATCCTTTGCCATCAAATTAACGGATTACCTTGGTCAATTTCAGGCTGTGGTTCCCCGTCAAGGCAAATACCTGCAACCCTTACACGCAGCCTATCGAAAGGATTGCTTGCCCGCTGTGGAGCAGGCTTTACAGTTGGAGTGTACCAAAATAAGATCCTTTTATGACCTAGTTGAGGTAAAATATTACGATTTAATTGATCATGCCGATTATAACTGGGAAAAAATATTCTTTAATGTAAATACCCCCGAGGAGTACCAAATGGCGCTTAATATACCGTAACGGCCTTGGGTCATGGTCATTAAGCCTCGGAGTGACATTTTTCGAGGCAAAAACAAGGGAGTGCGCTTGCTACTGTTCCAAGTAGCTTTTTGCGACACCCCCTTATTTTTTCGATTAATCCCCTTGTTTATCCGGTTTGCGAGCGGGTTCGGGCATTGCCTGACGGATCTTATCCTTGGGCTTAAAAATGGAAGGCCTTTTATTTTGAACCTCCACTGGTGTGCGAACGATTACCGAAAGCATGGCCGTGGCATTAAAGGGAATTAATGGCCACAGGTACGGAACACCCATGGATTTTGTCCGAATCAAATAAATTAAAACGATGGCAGAGCCAATAATCAAGCCCGGCAAACGGAAGGCAGCGGTGGCCAGCAGCAGAAACAGCCTTACTAATCGAATGGCCCAACCCATTTCATAGCTGGGAATCATAAAGGAAGCCACGGCAGCTATGGCAGTATACATAACAACCTCTGCGTTAAATAAACCAACGCTTATGGCCACATCTCCCACTAGAATGGCAGCAATAATACCCGTGGAAGTGGCAAGTGGGGTAGGTGTATGAATGGTGGCCAGCCTAATCATATCAATGGCCAATTCCGCCAATAAAAACTGTACAATGATTGGTATCTTACCCGGTTCATTCGGCCCAATGAACTTTAATGCCGGGGGCAAGAGTTCCGGCTGGATGACAAAGAGAAACCACAGTGGCAGCAGGAACAAGGCACCTAGTACTCCCGCATAGCG
Source organism: Desulfotomaculum sp. (assembly GCF_982386235.1). Classification (NCBI taxonomy): domain Bacteria; kingdom Bacillati; phylum Bacillota; class Clostridia; order Eubacteriales; family Desulfotomaculaceae; genus Desulfotomaculum; species Desulfotomaculum sp. The sequence goes on from NZ_CEVWQM010000009.1 coordinate 65,575, forward strand.
TACCCACCGGATATAAATGCCGATGGGAGGCCCCTGCCGATACTCTTCTGCTGATTGCAGGTGATCCCACAAAGTACTGGGAGCAATAATAATGCTGGGGGAAGTATCCACCATGACTAATACCCGACCTTCCAGCAAATGTGATACCGCCACATCCGGGCGTTCCGTAAAACGCACTTTTGGGAACAAATTACCATACTTGCCAGGTTCTATTATTTCCTGAACGGCCTTTTCCGCCATGGGAATACCGTCAATTTTAATTTTTTGCAATCTATCCTTAATTGTTTTAACCAAATCGGGGTTTGTCACATCTTCTATGTAAGAAATTACTACATCTGTTTTCGAGCGCGTTCCTATCTGCATTACTTCATTTCTCAACCGGGGGTCCCTTAGCCGCCTCCGGATTAATAAGGTATTCATTAAAACGGTTTCCACAAAACCATCCCTGGGACCCCTTACTACCTTTTCCAGATCCGGTTCCTGGGGGGAACGGGAAGGATAAATCCGCAAGTCAATAATCAGTGCTTGCTCCTGTCCCTCTATTAAAAGGGCCAGAGGACCACTTAAGACCTGGTCAATTACCTTATCTAAATCTCCAACCGGATCAACTTGAATGTGATTGATATGCTCATTAAATAATTTTTTTAAGCTGTTGGGAGAAACATCTGGTCTCTTAAGCTCGTCCAGATTTCTTAAAATTAAGGACATTACATCATCTTTGACAAAACCATTGACAAAGTACATGGCAATTTCTTTTCCTGCCACATTAAAACGCCTTAATACGATATCAAAACTTTTACCATAGCCCAAAACACTATTGAGATAGGCTATATTTCTTTCTAAGTTTGAGGAAATCTTTGGTGCTTCCTTTTCTACTGTAGCTGCTCCCAAACAAAACCACTCCTTTCGATGATTTCTTGTAAAGCCCTGGTGGTCACGGGGGCCCCATAGTGGTAATCATCCGCCCCATACATTTTGCCAATATCACCAATACCAACAACCACCGGAACATCAAGGTCGTTCAATATTTCTACGGTATCCCCCTGAAGCTCAATGCGCCTAGTGGTTCTGCCAAATTTATTGACCGGTCCTTTAACCACTGCTCCTGTATCGGTAATGGACACATCAACCTTGGCACCGTCACAACCACCACTGTTGGAAGCAACAGCCAGTACCCCCAAAATATTTATCTCCGGGCTGTTATAAACTTCCATCATGGCCTTTTCTCCCAAACCTTGTCCCTCGACCCCTTTATCATCAAACATCACAATAACCGGATCATGGGCCGCAGATTTAATCAGTTCCACCAACCTTTGGCCAGTCAAACGGGTAGGATTACCTGCTGACATGGATATGCACCGGGCCCCTATATTTTTGGCAGCCACCTCCAAAGTGCGCCGGGCAATTTGGTCCCCATCTGTAACTAAAATCACATTTCTTTTTTGACTCATTTAAACCACCTACCCCTTGGGTTTAAAAACCAGGGCCGCCAAATAGCCAAACACCACTGCCGCTGTGATTCCTCCTGCTGCAGCACCTAAGGCACCCTTAAACACCCCTAGTAAGCCAGAATTTTTTGCCTCTGTGATGGCACCCTGGGCCATCAGATGACCAAATCCCGTTAGTGGTACGGTGGCACCGGCACCGGCAAAATCTACCAAGGGTTGGTAAAAACCCAAAGCACTAATAATTACTCCAAGGGTGACAAAGACCACTAATATATGGCCTGGGGTAATTCTATGACTGGTCAAATCCATCAGAAGCTGTCCCATTAAACAAATGGCACCCCCTACCAGGAAAGCTTTGAGCAGCATTTCTTTACCCCCTTACATTTCAATGGCCACAGCATGTGCAATACCAGGGATCGTTTCCCCCTGTTGACAACTGCAAGGCGATAATAAAGCACCTGTACCAATACCAAGAAATTTTTTAATCCTTCCCCTGTTCATTTCATTTAATATGTAGCCACAGGTCACAACTGCCGAACAGGCACAACCACTGCCTCCTGCATGTGCATCCTGTTCTTCAGCAAAAATCAATACACCGCAATCCTGATAGGTCTGGGAAGGTTTTACACCTTGCTGCTCAGCCAGCCTTACCACCAATTCCCTGCCGTATTTGCCCAGATCCCCCGTGGCAATTAGGTTGTAAAATTCTAAGGTCCGTCCTGTATCTGAAAGATGTTTTAAAAGTGTGTCAGCGGCAGCCGGGGCCATGGCTGCTCCCATGTCACTGGCATCTCCTTCACCAAAATCAATAACTTTGCCAACGGTTGCATGTGTTATGCGCGGTCCTGCTCCCTGTGCCGCCAGCAGCATAGCACCGGCACCAGTAACCGTCCACTGTGCAGACATTGCCCGTTGTACCCCCTGCTCGATGGGAAAACGGAATTGCCTTTCCGCCGTTGCATAATGGCTGGAAGCACCGACCAATACATATTCTGCATAACCACCGTCTATCAGCATGCTGGCGAGGGCTAAGCCCTCATACATCGTTGAACAGGCACCATACAATCCCAGAAAGGGTATCCCTATATTTCTGGCTGTAAAATTTGCGGCAATAATTTGATTTGTTAGGTCGCCGGCCAATAAGTAATCGATCTTTTCAATTTCTAGTCCGGACTTATAGATGGCCAACTCAAGGGTTTCTTGAAATATTTTTTGTTCTGCTTTCTCCCACGTACTTTCACTGTAATATAAGTCATCTATCGTTTTATCAAAGGTGTGCCCCAGTGGTCCTTGCGCTTCTTTGGGTCCTGCTATACAGGCTGAAGCAATTATGACTGGTGGGTTCTTAAAAACAACGGTCTGCAGACCAAGTTTTTTAGGCGAAGTGATCCTTTGACACCCCCGTTAAATGGAAAATAGATAGGTTATCAAACCAGCAAGCCATGAACTAAAAATGCCAAAAACAAGAACCGGTCCGGCAATGGTGAATAGCCTTGCTCCTGTGCCAAAAATCATGCCTTCACCTCGATACTCCATGGCTGGGGCAACCATTGAGTTGGCAAAACCAGTAATTGGCACAATGGTTCCTGCCCCTGCATATTTTGCTATTTCATCATAGACACCCAGCCCCGTTAAAAAGGCTGCTAAAAAAACTAAGACCGCCGATGTGGCCAGCCCTGCATCCTGTACACCAAGCCCCAATCTGTTAAAGTAATCCGTCATAAGCTGTCCCAGGGTACAAATCAAACCGCCTACCCCGAAGGCCAAAATACTATTTTTAACCACGGTAGGCTTTGGCTTTACCTGCCGTACCAATTCTTTATATGTTTTTTTGTCAAATTTAAAATCTCCTGAGGAAATCATTTAAGTATCATTTCACACCACCTTTTGCTTTTTCTGTCATTTACATTAGGTATTATGTGTTTTTAAATTTCTTTTATGCTTTCAAAATGATAAGCGCGCGGGCGAAGCACAGGGACGGTTCCCTTGCTTTCTTTTCAGGAAGCAAGGGAACCGTCCCTGTGCTTCGCCCGCGCTTCTTAGCTGCCTGTTTGCTGCATTAACTCTTTTAGTTTTCTTAAGGCCTGTCTCTCTAAACGGGAAACCTGCACTTGCGAAAGGCCAAGCCGCAGTGCCACTTCGGACTGAGTTTTGTCCTCAAAAAACCTCCATAATAAAATTTGACGATCCCTTTCCGGCAATTCAATTAAAACTTGTTTAATCGCTAATTTTTCCAACCAAGGAGCTTCCCCATCCTCTTCCCCGCTAAGCTGATCCAATATATAAATTGGATCACCATCATCCTGATGCAGCGTTTCATAAATTGATGTTGGCATTTGCGCTGCTTCAAGGGCATTAACAACTTCTTCACGATTAACGCCAAGTTCTTCCGAGATCTCATTGATCGAAGGTTCCCGGCCCAATCTTGCCGTAAGTCGGTCCCTGGTTTGCTGAATTTTGTAGGCCGTTTCCTTGAGGGAACGGCTTACCTTGACGGGACTATCATCCCTTAGAAAACGTCTGATTTCACCTACAATCATAGGTACAGCATAGGTTGAAAATTTAACATCATAGGTTAAGTCAAATTTATCAATGGCCTTCATTAACCCGATACAGCCAATTTGAAACAGATCTTCTAACTCATAACCCCTATTACTAAACCGCTGCACCAAATTAAAAACCAATTTTAAATTACAGTTGACTAATCTCTCCCTCGCTTCACTATTACCGGCCTGTGCCTTTATTAGCAAATCTCTCATTTCCTTGTCACCTAATAGAGGGAAGCGGGGAAGATTCATTTCCAGGAGCCTTGAAGAACTCATCGACATCCCGCCTTTGCTAATTGGCACGGGTCCGGGCCCGGGCACCTCGCAAACCGATTCGCTTAAACATTGTCACAGTGGTGCCTTTTTCAGGCTGGGAATCCACCTGCATACGATCACTAAATGATTGCATAAATACAAAGCCAAGACCCATTCTTTCTGGATCTGTGGAATATGCCGGCTGCATGGCAAGATGGATATCTCGAATACCAATGCCCTCATCGGCTACTTGTATCTCTAATCCTTCTTTATAGATGGTTGCTGTTACACGGACGATTTTATCTGGCTTATTTCGATAGCCATGCAGGATCGCATTGCCTACTGCTTCTGAGACAGCAACCTTTATCTCTTCAAGTTCTGGTAGAGTACAATCCAGTTGTGAAGCAAAGGCAGCAATGGCTACCCTGGCAAAGCCAACATTTTCAGGTATACTGGTAAAATCAATGGAACAGTGATTTAACATCTTCACGATATATCAACTCCTTTACACAATTTTAGCTAGGGCCACCGTTTCATCCGGGTATTCCTCCATTATTTGCACCAGACCTGAAAGCTCTAGTATTCTGTGTACCTGGGGCTGCGCACCAACCAAAATAACTTTTCCCCCACTATTTACTAAGCGCTTATAACGCCCTAGAATTACGCCTAGGCCTGAACTATCGATAAAGGTTACACGGGATAGATTAATTACTAAATTTTTTGCTCTCTTTTCAACTAATTCATTATCTAAAGCTTTACGCAATTTATCAGCCACGCCGAAATCCATTTCCCCTCCCAGACGAACTAACAAGGTGTCCTGTTTTTGTTCAATATCTACTTGCATAACGGTACCTGCCTCCTCTGCATTGGTTATATTTTCCATATTTCTACCTAAATTTAGAATTACCTTCTAATTTTTTCCAAAATGAATGTCGAAAAGCAGCCCATCAGCGGCTGCTTTTCCTATTCTAAAACTATTCCATACTATAAACACGTTCCAGCATATCATTTAAAAGCTTCAGCGGGGAGGCTTTATTAATATCCTGGGCCGCAATCAGATCAACTTTCAATACTTCTTGACCATCCTTATTTAAAACATATTGTCCAATTACCTGCCCTTTATTGATCGGTGCATCGATACTTTCTGGTAATTTAATGTTGCCCTGTATGGTTTTTTCCTGTCCCTTGGGGACTACCATACCCACTGGATCTTTGGTAATAATTTTCACCTGATCCGCTACACCCTTATCGACCTTAATTTCTTTAACAACTTGACCGGCCTCAGCCATGGTTACTGCTTTGTATTTAGCAAAACCATAGTTAAAAATTTTAATGGTTTCTTGGAAGTGGGTTCTTGGCATGGGGCAACCCAATACCACGGATACCAGTCTGAGACCATCTCGCTTAGCTGAAGCAGCTAAACAATAGCTAGCCTCATTGGTCCAACCAGTTTTTCCGGCATCTGCCCCGGCATACCATTTTAAAAGCTTGTTGGTATTCCATAATTTAAAATCGCCACCACGCAAATCGTACTCGTAAATTGCTGAAACTTCCCTAAAAAGCGGGTAACGCAAGCATTCCCTGAGCACTTGGGCCATATCGTAGGCAGAGGTATAATGGTTTTCTACCGGTAGTCCTGTGGGATTCGAAAAATGAGTATTTTTTAAACCCATTTCCTCGGCCTTTCCATTCATCATGGAAACAAATTCTTCTTCAGAGCCCCCAACATATTCAGCCATGGCTACACTGGCATCATTGGCCGAGCCAGTGGCGATCGAAATCAACATTTCCTTTACGCTAAGTTCTTCACCTGGTTCCAAGAAGATTTGTGAGCCACCCATGCTGCAAGCATGTTCGCTGGCGATTACCTTATCTGAGGTTTTAAACTTTCCTTGGGCCTCCGCTTCGCAAATAAGCAACATGGTCATTAGCTTGGTAACACTGGCCATTGGTTTGGCAACATGCATATCTTTATTATATAAAATTTGTCCGGAACTATAATCCATTAAAACTGCAGTCTCAGCAGCGGTTTCTAGTTGTGCAGCCGGGACCTTTTCCTTTGCACTACTAGACTCGGCTGCCTGTGGACTTGCAGGCTGAGCCAATGCCGTGCCCACTGCCAATAATAAAACTAACATTAAGGAGATGAATACTGTACCAATATTTTTCACTTTTCTTGTCATAACCTTTCCCCCTATAGTCCTAGTTATTGCTTCTATTATTGTTATCTTTAAATCTTGTAATATGCTGTAAACTATAGAGGGAGTTTATGGAAAAAGAGGTACTTTATGCACCTCCTTTTTGGCCGTGAGCCGTGACCCAGGGCTAAGCTAATCGCTATAGATCTTCTTTGGTTACCTTACCCAGTAAAATATCCTTGGCTTCAACCGGTTCCCTTTGTAAAACATAGGCCTGTCTAAGCATGTCTGTAACTTTGGTAATCTCCTTATTTTCATTAACATGCAATTCAGCGATTACCTCACCTTTGTTTACAAAATCACCAACTTTTTTTCTTAAGACCACACCCACAGCCAGGTCAATCACAGATTCCTTGGTGGCACGGCCAGCTCCCAGCCACATGGCGGCCAGGCCAACCTGTTCCGACTGGATTTCTCTAACATACCCATCGGTCAATGAGGTTACTTGGTGTATATCAGAGGCTTGGGGCAATAGATCAAAATGATCCACTACCTGGGGGTTGCCCCCCTGGGCCTGAACAAATTCTTTTAATTTATTTAAGGCTGCACCACTCTTTAACAGGTCTTCTAATTTCCTGCGGGCGGCCAACTGGTCTTTTTCAATACCTGCTAAACCAAGCATCTCACAGCCCAAACAAATACATATTTCTTTTAAATCAGCCGGACCGTTATCCCGTAGGGTTTCTATGGCCTCTTTTACTTCCAGGGCATTACCTATGGCAAAACCCAAGGGTTGATCCATATCTGTAATCAGGGCCACTGTTTGTCGCCCCAGGCGATGTCCAATTTCAACCATTGTCCTGGCTAAGCTAAAGGCATCTGAGGGGTTTTTCATAAAAGCACCACTGCCCACTTTTACATCCAAGACAATGGCATCTGCACCGGCTGCTATCTTTTTACTCATGACCGAAGCGGCTATGAGGGGAATGCTTTCCACCGTGGCAGTGACATCCCGCAAAGCATAAAGTTTTTTATCCGCCGGTGCCAACTGCCCCGTTTGGGCCACAACAGCCAATTTCAAATTTCTTACTTGTTCCAAAAAGCTTTGATTATCCATTGTTACCTTAAATCCGGGAATCGATTCCAGTTTATCGATGGTACCTCCGGTATGCCCTAAGCCACGGCCGGACATCTTGGCTACCGGTACACCAGCTGCAGCCACTAAGGGACCAACAATCAAGGTCACCTTATCACCGACGCCGCCGGTACTATGTTTGTCCACTTTTATCCCCGGAATCCCCGAAAGGTCTGCCTGGTCCCCGGAACGAGCCATAGAAATAGTTAAATCACCCGTTTCCCGGGGGGAGAAGCCTTGGAAAAATGCAGCCATCAGAAAAGCTGCGGCCTGGTAGTCTGGTATCTTGTCATGGGTATAACCCTGCACGAAGAAGTCAATTTCCTCCGAGCTAAGCTCCAGCCCCCGCCTTTTTTTCAGGATAATGTCAACCATTCTCATGCTCTAATACCTTCTTTCTATTCTCCTTACGATTGCAATATTTCGGGCGCAAAGCTTTTCCCAACATTAAAGGTAATGCCAAAAAGGTCGGCTAAGGTAGCCGCAACATCGCTAAAGGACGACCTTACGCCTAGGTTAACACCACTTTTTATCTGTTTCCCATAGACAATTAAGGGTACATATTCCCTCGTATGATCGGTGCCGGGCGTGGTGGGATCACAGCCGTGATCCGCTGTAAGGATTAATAGATCATCTGGCAGCATGGCTTCCATTATTTCCGGCAGCCTGCGGTCAAAGGCCTCCAATGCCCCGGCATAACCCACCGGGTCATTGCGGTGACCATAAAGGGAATCATATTCTACCAAATTGGCAAAAATAAGTCCTGCCTCTGTATCCTTCATAAAGTTTAAGACTTGATCAATACCATTCATATTATCCTTCGATTTAACAGAATCAGAGATGCCTACTCCTGCAAAAATGTCATATATCTTTCCTACTCCCATTGTCTTAATGCCTGCCTCTTGAAGAAGGGTTAAAATGTTGGGAACCTGAGGAGACACAGCATAATCATGACGATTGGCAGTACGTTTGAAAGAACCAGGGCTTCCCACAAAGGGACGAGCTATCACTCGACCTACTTTATGTTCCCCGTCTAACATTTGCCGGGCAATTTCACAAATTCGATATAATTCTTGTAATGGAATAATCTCCTCATGGGCAGCTATTTGAAAGACACTGTCAGCCGATGTATAAACAATCGGAAGGCCAGTTTCCATATGCTGTTTTCCTAATTCTTCAATTATTTGAGTGCCGGAGGCAACAACATTGCCTAGTATTTTTCGATTAATTCTTTTCTCAAATTCCTCAATGACTTCTCTGGGAAAGCCCTGTGGGTAAGTACGAAAGGGGGTTTCTAGGATGATACCTGCCAATTCCCAGTGTCCTGTGGTAGTATCCTTGCCCATCGATTTTTCGGCCATTTTGCCATAGGCCCCCATTGGATTGGCAATGGCCTCAACGCCCTCTATAGGATGTATGTTGCCAAGCCCCAACCTACCCAAGTTAGGTAAATGGATGCCCTTTACTGCCTTAGCCACATTCGCCAAGGTATTGCTCCCCTGATCCCCGTAATCTCCGGCATCCGGTAATTCTCCTATACCAACACTGTCTAATATAATGAGTGAAACTCTTTTAACCTTCTTTTCCGTCAACTCTATCACCTCTATAAAATTATCAAGCCCTCGGATGAGCTTTGGTATATACCTCTCTAAGTCTTAATTTCGTTAGATGGGTATATATTTGTGTGGTTGATATATCAGCATGGCCAAGCATTTCTTGAACGGCCCTAAGGTCTGCTCCGTTTTCTAATAGGTGTGTGGCAAAGGAGTGTCTTAGGGTATGGGGAGTGATCGTTTTATTTATTTTTCCTTCCTTGGCATACTTTTTGATAATCTTCCAAAAACCTTGACGGGTTAACCGGTTGCCTTGTACATTCACAAAAAGAGCCTGGTGCTCCGGTTTACCCTTTGTTAGTTTGACCCTGGATCTTGCCAGATATTCCCTGATGTAGTTTGCTGCAATTGAACCAAGGGGAATGATTCTTTCCTTAGACCCTTTACCCAAGCACTTTACATAACCCATGTCCAACTCTACATCCCTAATATTTAAAGAGACCATCTCAGATACCCTAATTCCTGTTGCATAGATTAGCTCCAGCATGGCCTTATCTCTTAAACCTGCGGCAGCAGCCAATTGCGGTTGACATAATAGATTTTCCACTTCCTCCGCGGAAAGTACATGGGGTAATCGTTGTGTTAATTTTGGTGATTCAAGATTTACCGTATGATCCTCTGAAATCAACCCCTCTGAAACTAGGAAGCGATAAAAATGTTTTAGTGCTGCTAAATGCCGTGAAATCGTAGCAGGTGCCTTACCATCCTTTTGCAGTTTATAAAGGTGGGATAAAATATGATTTCGATCAGCCTGCTCCAGTGAACGAACACCCTGATTTTTTAAATGTGTTACGTATTGACTGAGGTCTATTCGGTAGGAGGCTAAGGTATTTTGGGCTAGACCCCTTTCAACTGACAGGTAATGAATAAATTCTTCCAACCAGCGTTCCATTTTCCTCCCCCTTAACATAAAAAATAGTCCAACTTGTTTGGACTATTTCAACAGAAACCATTTAATCCCTTTTTATTTTTTACCCTGTAGGTGCTTTAACAGTTGTTCTATTATATTTTCTAAGCCGTGGTTTTTTTCATCCTCCCCACAAGTATTTGGAACGGGGCTGATAACCTTCATCGAATTACCAGTGGGCATTTTCTCTTCGGAATAAACCCCGATCCCCTTCAACATACCTGCCAGTTGAACCAGTAATATCGCCAATATCGTTAAGACCAGAGTAAACCTCATGGCTTTTAAGATTTTTCGTTTAATACCGGCAATGAATACAATCCGCACTTTTCCCCCTCCCGTCTATCCGTTGTCAGACGTCAGCCTTCAGCCTTACTTATATATCTAAAAATATGCTTAAAATTGGTTTTTTAGAATCGTTCCCCTGTCGTCTTGGGTGACAGCCTAAGGATGACAGAACTAGCGGTTTAGACCAAACCATGTTTTCGTATAATTTTTGAAAGTGTCACAAAACTATTTCCTCAGCCATATCCTGGTATAAACACTAGGTTTGGAGGTGCCTTATGAATCAAGATCAAGCACGTTTTTTAGACGCCCAAAGTCCATATACTCTTTTTTTAATTTTAATATTATTAATTTTAGGTACAGAAAAAGACCTGGAAAATCACCTGGAAAATGCACGGAATTTTATTTTGGAAACCAAGCGATCCATCGAAAGTTTTCGGGTGGGCTATGAAACCATGCAAACCAATTTAATGTCCTTTCATGCACAGCTCATGAATTTACAAAAATAATTTAGACCTCCTCGGGGGTCTATTTTTATTTTCTTAGCATATGCAAGGATTACCACGGCATAGGATTTTTAGAGTGGATAAAAATGGTTGGCCTGGGAGGAAAGCAACATGCAAAGAGCCAATGTTATTTTATTAATACTTATATTAATGGGCTTTTTTGCGGAATCTGCTCTATTGGCCACCGCCGGCTGTATCCTATTGGTATTAAGATTAAGTAAAATGAATCGATTGATGCTTACTTTAGAAAGAAGGGGCCTGGAAGTTGGTTTAATATTTTTAATGTTATCCGTTTTAGTTCCCCTGGCACACGACAATATAATATATAAAGACTTGGTTATGAAAACCCTTTCCCCCCAAGGACTACTGGCCTTAATCGGCGGTGCCTTGGCAACCCATATGAATGGGGAGGGTTTGAAGTTATTAAAGCTTGATCCCCAGCTTATTTTTGGCATGGTGATGGGATCCATTTTGGGTATCGTTTTTCTCGGTGGCATTCCCATTGGCCCATTAATGGCAGCCGGTCTCACTGCCTTATTCTTAGAGGTTTATTACTGGTTTAAATAATAAGGCCCCGCCTTCTTGTAGTTGGCTGGGGCCTTATTATTCAATAATCATTATTCTGTTATCCGATACCTATTTTTATAATGCCAGGCCAACACTGCCTCCGCAAAGGCTACCATTTTTTTGGTCATACCACCACCGACTTCACCATTGAGGCGGCTGGGTAATTCACCCTTATCTATTTTATCATAATCCGGGATACCCAACTCTGCCGCCATTTCGTTTCTAAATTCTGCTAAGGCTGGTTTTACATAGGGAACGAGTTCTTTGGGGACTAAACCTGAAAAAGCTGTACTTCTAATCAGATCATACGGCACATCTACCCGGGTCAATTCCTTCGACATGTCGTTTCCCTCCTAGAAAGTTTTGCTTTTTTCCTGTACTATCATCCTTAAAAATTTTATACTTTATGATAGTAAAAAAATATAGCATTCCCTTTGTCATAAAATATTATGCCCCATCCAGGGCAGAGTTATGTCAAGAATGTCTTTCCATACGTTTACATTTTTAAAAAATTTGCTGCGGCCTTAATTAAATCAGGTGTTATAAACGCTTCCACAATTCCTGCAGCAGCAGAAATGCAACAGACCACCAACATCAAGACATGGTAGCCCAGGATACCCGACATCACTGGCAATTTTGAGTTGCCAAATCTCCTAATCAGTAACCAGGAAAAGGACAGTGCCGCCACACTGGCTAAAAAAACGGCTGGTATGAGTAAGATGTTCTGTGGAACAACTGAGGTTAAGGCGAGAATAACCCCTTCTCCCGCCTTTTCTTGGGTCAAAAAGGCTACCGTAAACCCTAATGAATAGCCTCGTGCAAACAAGAGTGCTAGGATAGCCGGAGTACCAATGACAGTTAGGCCAAGGATATAAATAATACCAATAAAGAATAAATTATTAAAAACAGTATTTTTCACAACCTGAGACCGATCTATCATCACATCATTGGCTTTGTTAACAAAATTATCCAGATACTGCGTTAGCTGACCCAAAGTCTCGGTCTGCAAAGCATGGGCACCTAACCAACCAAAGGCAATCCCCGTGGCCAAAGCAGCAAATGCCAGCAAATAAATTGGCCAACTATTTTTTAGCGAAGACTTGCATAATTTCTCAAATGACCTAGCCATACCATCACCCCGCCATGTCCATTACTCTTGAGGATTTCTGTACATATTATGCGGGTCTGTCTGGTAAATAGTACTTACTTAAATAAGAAACCTGGCTGCTACGCCAGGGTGACAGGGTTGTTTAACCTCTATTTTGTACTACTTATTTAAAAAGCCATATTCAATAATTTTTTTCATAATATACTCTGCAGCAAGTACATCTTCCATCGAATTACCACTGGCAGCTACGATACAAATACCGGTATTGTGTTTGGCAGCCGCTTCTATGGCCCTCTGGGCCGCAGCTTCTGCCGGAGCTGCTCCTCTTTTTTTCATGGTTCTCGCCACCGTTCCAGTAATAACCTCTGGTGCCCCGGCATTTTGTGCAGCATCAAAGGCAACTCCACCGGTAGCAGTGGCAGCTACCACAACTTTATTCGTTAGACTGCAAATTTTTGCTGTTTCTGCCCCTAGATTAGGAATAATTGAAGTTACCTCAGCCCCCCCCTGGCGAACACCAGTCAGTAAGCGTGCAGCATTGTTCGCCCTCTCCTCATCGCTGCCTACCCTGGGCTCGGTTACCACAACCACACTGCTTGCAGCCTCTAAGGCCAGCCTAGCTGCTCTTCTGCCAATTGCTTCTGGGTCCAGGGGCACCGGCGGCCTCGCTGTATCCGGACTTGCTCCCAGTACTGCCAGGGCACCGGCATCAATGGCTGCTTCTAAGGTTGTAGACATATCAATAATATCCACCACCATAACCACCATCCCCTCCCGGGCAGCCTTTACCGCCCCACTGGCATTGGCACTCAGGGTGAGTAATTTCATAAATAACTCCCTTCAATTCGTCAAATATTCTTACCTGAACCGGGTACATAAAGCCGCTGCCCTTTTCATATACTGTCCCATAATGATGAGGAGGGACAAACATGTCACAACTTTATGTTTACTCGGATCGCATCTATTTCCTTTGCAAGGCCAAGGATTTATGTAAACTAATTCAGGAATATGCCAAGGAATATGGCACGGTGAAGAATTTGATTCGGGCAAAGTTGAATTGAGTGGGCCGTGGGCTAAATGGTTGAGCCTTCCGCTTTTTTACATGTCTGCTTTAGGGGGCTCATCCCTTGTCAGCCTGAACGGCAACGAAGGGCTGAGGGCTAACATACACTCCCGCCGCTCCAGCGGCTAGGAAAAACTCTGGATCTTGCTCCACAGAGCGTCCCATGGTCGTCACCTTAAGGCCATATTCCCGTAAGGACTCCAGGGCTGGCTGGGCATCAACAATGGCGATGTCGTGCTTACGGCTGATATGACTGTCTTCCAGTTGTTTTAGAACCAATTCCATCTTATCTGGTGTCAGCTTCGGCAAGACAACGGTGGACCTGGTTAAAGCAATTTTCCCCAGGGCTGTACGGCTATGGTGGCTGATGCCCAGGTGCCGCTCACGTTTGTCAGCAAAGCTGATTCGGGGGATAGCAATGGGTCTGCCGCCGAGAATATTTACCGCATTAATAATTTCACCCTGTTCAACCCCGGTAAAACCATAGGGTGAGCCACTGCCTACAATTCCTGGTCCCATGGCCACAATGATTATGTCAGCCTTAGCCACTGCTTTACAAGCCAGTAAACCAGTGTAAATATTAATGGCTTCCAAATCTCCGCCAAAGGCATGGCCACAGGTAACGGTTTGATCGATAAGACCTTTGCCTTTAAGCTCTGCCACCAGCCTTGATAAATGGATGGGCAGTGCAGCACCGTCGGTCATCAAGTAGGCAACCCTTAGCTTCCCCTGGGCTAGCTTCTTGATAGCTGCTGCCACTGGTGCCAACATGCTATGTAATGTACCAATAATGACAGGTGTTCCTGCCAAGGAATCTGCCTGCCTCATGATCTCAGCATAGGGACTGTCCGGTTCTTCCACTGCAAGTACCTTGACCTGGCAGGGGCTGTAGCGCAGTTTCATGATATGGCCTTCATGAGAAATATCCCGATCGGTCTGAGACAAGTTTCCCATAACAAAATGAGCACCCCCAGTGCCCAACTTCTTATAAACAGCGGTGGTATTTAATAAAACCTCATCCCCAACCATTACCGGGCCGGTGAGGTTATCATAATTAATTGCCTTTTCCCTATTCCTCTCCACCGACACCAAAAGCTCCGTAATACCAGGTCTACGGGAAATAATATCATCAACCATACCCCTACGGACACGAATCAAAACAAATCCCCCTTCGTTTCGCCTTTCGCTATTTTCTATCGTAAGCACCTGGCCTGGACTTATTCAACAAATGGTGCCCGGTACCATTTGTTGAATAAATCCTATTGCTTTTTATCCAATTTCTTTGCAAGCTCTCGGATATTTATTTTAATCCTCTGAATATCTTGTTCCATTTTATCCAGGCGACTATGTTCTGGATTCGCCCCGCCACTGCGCCGGACAACTTTGACGATAACTACAACCAGGACCACAAACAGTAAACTTAATACTAAAAAATTAAACAATTGAGCCAGCAGGGTTACATTATATCCCATGCCTTCCATAAAATCACTCCTATTAGCTTTCAGCCTTCGACTCAAGAGAACCGTCCCCTTGAGTCTCCTCCTAGTCTGACCATTTGCCTTTAGCTTTTGTCTTTGACTTAAGGATAACTACTAATGGCTAAAAGCTACTACCTCCTGGGCGGTTTTAATGATTTCTACGACATAGTTGGCGTTTTGGATTAGGTGTTCTTCGGTAATAAATTCTTCTGTGGTGTGTACCTTGGACATACCAATACCAAGGTTGGCGCAGGCTATACCCCGGCCGTTAAAGACGTTGGCATCACTGCCTCCGCCAGTCTGGCCCAGATGAGGTTTTATATCTGCATTTTCAGCAGCCTTGAGGGCAATCCGAACGGGTAAAGAGTCTGCAGCTAAATCGATGTGATCATATTGCTTAATAACCTCAATATCTACATGGGCTTCATAATGAGCCGCTGCTTTGGCAAACTCTTCTTTCATATGCTCAATTTGATCCTTTGCCTTAACAGGGTTTATGCTTCGGGCCTCTCCCTCAATCGTCACCTTTTCCGGTACAATATTGGTGGCCAGCCCACCGGAAATAGAACCTATGTTAGCCGTAGTTTCGTTATCAATACGACCAAGCTTAAGCTTGGTAATGGCACTGGAGGCGACCACAATGGCATTGATCCCTTGTTCTGGGGCAATCCCCGCATGGGCAGCTTTACCCTTTACCGTTGCTTTAAAACTATACTGGGTAGGAGCCTTAACAATGATTTCTCCTGGGGCACCGCCGCTGTCCAAAACAAAGCCAAGTTTTGACTGGATCAAATCATAGTCCAACCCTTTGGCCCCTACCAACCCCATTTCTTCCGCTATGGTAAAGACTACCTCAATCCCACCATGCCTTAGCTGGTTTTCCTTGACAACCCTGAGGGCCTCTAAGATAGCTACAATCCCTGCTTTATCATCGGAGCCAAGAATGGTGTCACCCGAAGCAATAATCCTGCCATTTTCTCTTCTAGGTTGCACACCCTTGCCTGGTTTAACAGTATCCATATGGGCTGACAATAAAAGAAGTGGTCCCTTTCCCCCATTGGCCGGTAAAGTCCCGATAATATTGCCAGTGGTTTGACCAACCTCAATATAGGAACCAGCATTATCCTCCCGCACCTCAAGCCCTAGGTCTGTAAGTCTAGCCTTTAATAAATCCGCAAGCTGACGCTCTGCACCAGACTCACTATCTACCTGTACTAATTCCAAAAATTCATTAATAACCCGATCTGTATTTACCACTGAGGTCACCTCCAAATTTTACTACCACTGTCAACCAACTTAATACATCATAGAATCAAAGTCAAGAATAAGAGAAGAGCAAGGAACACTTCAACAACTCAGATTTATGATTAATTCCTCCCAAGCTGGTCTAAGAAATTTAACATTTTATTCCTCTCGATAACCTTTGTTAGGCTATACTTTTCGGTAAAAATATGAAAGGCGATGAGAAATAGTAAGTAACCTATTTTAAGATTTTCAGGTAAAACCAGCACAGAGGTAATACCGATACTGGCACCCAGGGCATTCGAGCCTGTATCCCCCATCATTGCCCTTGCCTTAAGGTCACTGGGGAGATATGCCAGCAAGGCACCCGCCGTGATAACACCCCACACTAGATGACTTGCCGGCCAACTGGCTAAAAGCAGCATTCCCACCGCCAATAAATAGCCTTTGCCAGCTCTGCCCGGTCTCAGATCCAGTAAATTAATTGCATTAACAGATAGGGCAATAACCAGGGTATTGGTAATAACCTCAAGCCAATGGTTGCTGATAGTTACGGCCACTACCAAGGACATGATACCCCCGGTGACCAGCTTAAGGCCACCCGTGGTTAATTCTCCCCGCAGCATTTTTTTCAAGTGACCCTTTAGTCCGCTATCAGCCCGGGAGCCAAAAATATCATCTGTCAAGCCAAGTAAAGTCATGGAGCCAAGGACAAACAAATAAAGTAACCCACCAAGCTGGTAGGTATCTTCGTCAAGAAATATTAACACGCCAGTTGGTATAAGAGCACTTAAAAAAAACAAAAGTCCTACCCCAACTGGTATCTGATCCCCCCGAAAATTAGGCCGTACATATCCTGCCTCGGTAATCAATCTTAAGATACTCGTCAGGATCAGCCTGGCAATAATATATGTAATGAGCAAAGAAATAGCAAAATGGAAATATATCTCTTGAGTCATGGTACACCTCGTTTAGCTGTTAGCCATTCGCTTTTAGCTTTCGGGTGATGTCACGATGGTGACAGAGGCGTTCTGCTCGAATTATGTCGACCCAAAGCCTAAAAAGTTAACCTTTTATAAGTATATCCAGGTAATGGTATTTTATTTCAGGCCATATTTAATTAGACACCCGGTGAGAACCCTTGCTACGTGTACAAATTGCTTCCCCCGGTGCATAAAACCCTTTAAATCCCTGCCCGTTTCAGAATGGGACATTTGCGTGGGAACCTCCAAAACCCGAAAGCCAGCCCTGGCCACCTTTATGGTTAGGGCTACTTCAACGCCGTAACCCGAGGCAAAGGGAGTAACTGTTTCCAGTACCTGCCGTGTCATTGCCCTTTGACCGGATAAAGGGGCATTACTCTCCAGGCCAGTAAAGTATCGGATACCAGAGCGCGCCAAATTTTTTACCAGCCCAAACCCACCCTTCTTGCGAGCGCGGGGAAATTGGGCAATGGTCATATCTGCAGAATTATTTAATATAGGTAAAATAAGGGCCCTGGCTTCACTGGAACTACTTCCCAGGTCACCATCTAAAAGGGCTACGATATCCCCAGTCACCTTGGTAATCCCTTCGTTTAGTGCACCGCCTTTACCCATATTGGGGGTTAACCTAATTACGGTGGCCCCTGACTGCTCTGCCAAATTTGCAGTTTCATCCGTGGACGCATCATCAACAACAATAATTTCCGATACCTCCGGAATTCTTTGAATCCCTTTTATGGTATCGGAAATTCTTTCACTTTCATTATGGGCTGGGATTACCACTGACACCTTGACCGGACTGGCCACTTCCTACACCTCCAGTTGACTCAAAGGGTGGTAGTAACTGTTTGGCAGTGGGCTTAACCCCGTAATGTCCGGGCTTTCCTGCGATGGCCATAACAAGGGCCAATTGACCTGGAACTGTTTCAACGTTATCCACCGTGCTAATTCTCTTTTTCTGATAGGATTTCATATAGGAAAAGCTTACATTGGTTTCTTCAACTCCAAAGACCGGGAGTTTTTGCTGTAAAAAGTAATCAATCATGGCGTAGTCTAAAATCTCTGTCTTAACCAACATTTGATCCTGACTTCCACCAATGAATATTATACCATCGATTGGTACACCATAATCCCCGGACAATTTAAGCAAATCGACTTGTGCCAAAGTATTAAGCAAAGCCTGCTTTTCACCTGTTAAGATGCCCTTGGCAGTTTCTGTCGATAGGTATTTTACAACTTTCTGATCGTCAATTTCTTTAAGATTAAATTCATTTATTAAACGGTCTTTTCTGCCAGTTAAATCAAAACCATCCATTACCGTTGTGACAGACTGTACCGTTGCGCCGGACATGGTTAATGTGCTAATTATATCATCCAAGAAGCCATAACTATTGGTCTCAATGATAGCCAAACGCTTACCGGCTAATTTTCCAGCTACTAAGGGTGGTAATACCTGCTTCTCAAATTGTTTTTGGATATTATTATCGATCTCAAGATTATTGGCCCTGGCTTGTACAGCTTCATTTTTTTCTCTTAATTCCTCCAGTTGAACCTCTAAGCGATCCGCCAATTGTTTTTGACGTTCAACAATACCCTCATTCCCCAGTACAGCACTACCTACCAAAATGCCTATGCCCAAAGCAATAAATACAGCCACGAGGGAAGCAATATGGTAGCGATAATCAATCATCAAAGGATTTCCTGCCTCCTAAACTCCAAAGATTAAACGAACATTCAGCACCAGCAGCCTAAAGAGTTCCCTTGTGGGTGGGGCCATGGCAATGACCACTGTCAATGGAACGAGGCCCGCTAATAATATCTGGCCTACGTACTTCATTTTAACACGGCTTTTGTAAAGCTGACTAACACCTTTCGCATCAACTAAAATATCTCCGACCTTTAATCGCACCAAAAAGGTACTGGACATGCCTTTACGGCCCTTCTCCAAAAAGTCTAACATATTTGAGTGGGTGCCCACTGCCACAATCAGTTCCGTACCCTTTTCATAGGCCAACATCATGGCAATATCTTCACTGGTCCCCGGAGCGGGAAAAACTTTAGCAGATAACCCAAGGTTATTTATTCTTTCCATGCCCGGTGCCCTGCCGTCGGGATAGGCATGTACAACTAGCTCTGCTCCACTGCAAAGTGCCTTATCTGTGGTACTATCCATATCACCTATAATCAAGTCAGGCTTATAGCCAAACTCCAGCAATGCATCCGCCCCACCATCGACACCGATCAATAGGGGGTGAACTTCGTCAATATAGGATTTAATTGCATTTAAGTCTTGTTTATAATTGTGACCCCTAACAACAATAAGGGCGTGCCTGCCTTTAAAAGTGGTATTAACTTCAGGAATAAGTAATCCACCACAAACAAAGTCCACTTCATTTTTAGCATAGTCCAAAGTATTATGAATAAAACGGGATAAAACCCGATCCATACGGCTTCGGGACTGTTCCATGTGCTCTTTAACTTGTTGGAGATATAAAGATACTCCTTCTACTAAAATCTCCCCGCCTTGATAAACAATGTCCCCCCGAATTTCTAATTCGTCCCCATCTCGAACTAGTTCCATAATATCTTTCCCTACATTATCAATGATGGGAATACCAGCCTCAAGGAGTGTGATGGGACCTAAGTTAGGGTAATCATCGCTTAATGAAGGTTCGGCGTTTATAACAGCCTTCACCTTTGCAGCAATTAATGAATCTGCGGCTACCTTATCCAAATCATGGTGACAGATAACAGCTATTTCATTGGCATGAATTCTTTTAGCTAAATCCTTTGTTCGTTTATCTACCCTGGCGATTGCTTTAATATTCACTTACACAAATCACCACCTTAACACCTTCATTCTAATGTTATCAAATATTTAAGTCAAGTATATCAACTGGTATTTTATACCATTTATTTTTAATCCCATTCCCCTCTTAATTATTTACGTAAAACCGTTACCCTATCAAGGGGGTTCAATAGGACAAATAACCTGTCTCCTTGTCCCACTAAAAAACACCTCTTAAGAGGTGTTTTTTAGCTTTTATCTTTTCTTAACTTACTTTACTCTCTATTCTAAGTTTATCTGCCACCATGGCAATAAACTCAGAATTCGTGGGTTTTCCACGTTCTAGGTTGATGGTGTAGCCGAAGAACTTGGTCATCATCTCAATGTTACCGCGATCCCAGGCAAGTTCAATGGCATGACGGATGGCCCTCTCCACTCTGCTGGGGGTTGTTTGATACTTTTGGGCAATCATTGGATATAGTTCTTTTGTGACTGCCCCTAAAAGGCCAACCTCATTAATTACACATAATATGGCTTCTCTTAAATAATGATATCCCTTAATGTGAGCGGGAACTCCCATTTCATGAATAATGTTTGTAACCGCAACATCCAAATTACGAGGTTTACTAGGAGAAATATATTGTGCTACCTGCACGCCATCAGCAAGTTGGCGAATTCTAGTTGCCAACACGGCAAAATCAAAGGGTTTTAAAATATAATAATCTGCTCCTAATTCTACGGCCCGGGAAGTAACGCTTTCTTGTCCAAAGGCTGTTAACATAATTACCTTTGGTTTATGAGCAACTAAACCGGTTGATATTTTTTCTAAAACACCAATGCCATCTAAGTGGGGCATGATAATGTCCAAAACCATTACGTCTGGTGCTTGAGAATTAATTATTTCCAAGGCTTCCAGTCCATTATTGGCAATCCCAACAAGTTCAAAATCGTCCTGCTGATTAATAAACTCCTTCAGCAATTCACAGAAATCCTTGTTATCATCAGCAATTAAAACCTTGATCGCCTTTCTCATCATAGTTTAAAACCCCGCCTCCTATTTTTTCTCTTTATTTTTCTATATATTGGAAATCTATTTCTGATGCTCTATTAGTTTCGACAGGCGGGGTATAAACTCCTTCTTAAAAAGGTAAAAATTTACTTTTTAGCTTAAATTGATTGGTTTCGACAGAAATTTGGCTAAATTTTGTTATTTTGAGCATCTTAACAGGCTATAATACTTCTCTCGTCATTTTTTTCATTTTTTCTTATACTAACATGTTTGGAAATGGCACCAGAATTATATAACATCCATTCTGCAAGGACCCCATAACCACGTGCCGGGTCGTTGACAAAAACATGAGTAACAGCACCGATTAGCTTATTCTCTTGAACGATCGGACTTCCTGACATTCCTTGGATGATCCCTCCGGTTTTCGCCAGAAGTCTGGGATCCGTAATTTTAATAATCATCCCTTTTCCCTCTGCCTTACCATTGGGAATAACTTGCTGCACTTCAATGCTAAATTTTTCAATTCTATTATTGTTAAGAACGGTATATATTTCAGCTGGGCCTTCCTGTATTTCTGCGGTCATAGCCACAGGAATGGCTCTTTTACTATAATTATTTTTAGGTTCCTGGTCCAAAATACCAAAGATACCACAGTTGGTATTCTTAATGATATTTCCTGAAATCCCCTCTTCTGCGCTAAATACCCCTAACTTTTCTCCTGGTTGACCCTTTTTCCCCATTCTAATGCCCTCTATAGTGGCTCCCACTACCTTACCGCCGTTTAGGTTTATAGGCTGACAGGTATCTACATCGGTAATTATATGACCCAGGGCACCATAGGATCGTGTTTCCGGGTGGTAAAAAGTCATTGTCCCCACCCCAGCAGTACTATCTCTAACAAATAAACCTACTCGATAACGCTTTGTTTCATTACAGAAAATAGGGGTAATGGTTGCATTATAAGGCTTTTGGGTGTTCTTACTTTTTAGTATTAAAACCAGTGGTTTTCCTGTTTTACCCAAATTATTGATTTGATCCCGTACTTGTCCCTCCGTTTCTACTTTAACACCATTAATTTTTATTAAAATGTCCCCCAGTTTCACACCTGCTTCGGCCGCCGGATTGTGACGTTTTCCCTGCCCATCTATAATTGAAGACCTGCCAACCACCATAACACCTTCTGAATTCATCATAACTCCGATGGCTTGGCCACCCGGTATCACTTTAATCTCTGGTACAACACTGACCATCATTTCTCTAACCGGTATAAAACCAAATAACTTTACCTGTACTTTCAATTCCCCCGGTTTTGCTGCTACCGGTGCAGCTTGCCCTAAATAAAAGGCGGGCACTCCATCAATTTTAAATTCAAATTGATCGGTAAAAATTTTGGGTAGATTAAGTTGAAAATCAATCTTTTCTCCCACTGCTACCCGCTGCTGGGGCGGCAAATTTTGTACGACCTGGAACGGTAGCTGTAAACAAAGGCCCAAAAAGATAACCACCAGTAATACTGCTGGCAATTTCTGTTTCCGGTAGTCCAAGTACAGCCCCTCCTTTAATTTTCATTAGCAGTTTTTTTAAATCACCCCCGTGTATATGGCATGAATGGAAATTAAAGATATCTTGAAAAAAAGCTTAAAAATATTTGTAAGCTTAAGATAACCTCATAAAAAAGCTTTTACTCATGGCTTTTTTGCCGAAAATTGCCGAATTCAATAAAATCACACCCTGAGATGCTATTTGAAAGTTTTGTTTACTTTTCCGTTTCATTAAAAAAACGGTTGCTTCTCGCAACCGTTTTTTTAATCATCCGCCTTCAGCTTTTTTATGTAATGATTGTGGGTATATTTACCAAATGACCAAAGAAAGCATTTTATATAAAAAGCCAATTTTAGGATTGTTCGTCCCGGCTGATGGCTTTATTTCTTATAACTTGCCGACATTTTTAACATTTGTGCGGCATGATCCTTAACAGCGTCTGTTATTTCTCGTCCAGCCAGCATTCGGGATAATTCCTCCACTCTGCCTGCTTGGTCAAGCTTCTCCACGGATGTTTTGGCATGCCCACCGACAACTGATTTGCTGATAAGATAGTGATTATCTGCAAAACAAGCCACCTGTGCGCCGTGGGTAACACAGATAACCTGCCTGTTTTGCCCAATTAAAGCGAGCTTTTCACCAATAGCCTGTAGTGCTTTACCACCCACTCCTGTATCTATTTCATCAAAGATCAGGGTGGGTACCTCATCCACTCCAGATAAAAGCACCTTTAGGCCTAACATGATTCGGGAGAGTTCACCGCCGGAAGCGATCTTTTGCAGAGGGCGCAAGGGTTCTCCAGGATTGGGTGCAATAAGAAACTCCACTTCTTCCAAGCCCTGAACCGTGATCCCCGTTTTTTCAGTAAGACCTACCCGAAAATCAATGCCGCCCATTTCTAAATGTTTTAATTCCTGTGCCACTTGGTGCTCTAGCTGTTGGGCAGCTTCCTGCCGGAGCTTGCTAAGCTTCTTAGCATAGCTAAGCCACTGCTGCTCTAAGTTTTCAATAATATCCTTTAATTCCTCTGCCTGCTTGGTGCTGTCAGACACTTTTTTTATTTCTGTCCGTGCGGTTTCTTGATAGTCTAGTATTTCCTTTATGGAAGAACCATATTTATATTTCAATTGTTTGATTAAGGAAAGTCTGTTTTCAATTTGATCCAACCGTTCGGGGTTAAATTCCAGCTGATCACGATAGGAGGATATTTCTCTGGACACATCCTCCAACTGATAAAGAACCGCGTCTAAATTTTCTAATAGGCCAGTTAAACTATCGTCAATTTCCACCAGCTCCCTAAGGAAAACGGACGCTTTACCCACTGCATCCACCGCTGGGGTTAAAGTGGTCTCCCCACCATAAAGATAATCATAGATCTCCCCACTTAAGCGGGTAATTCTCTCAGCATTTATTAATAACCTACGTTCCGCAATCAGTTCTTCTTCTTCATCTTCCGTTAAATTGGCCTTGGCAATTTCCTTTGTTTGAAAGGATAACATATCCAACCTGCGGGCCATTTCCCTAGCGTTTGTTGCCAGTTCCCTAGCCTCGGTGGTGGCTTTTTTCCACTGGCTATATCGGTTTTTTACTTCATCCAACTGATGAAGGGTCTTCTGGCCGCCCAGCCTGTCCAACAACCAACGGTGCTTTTCCTGGTTTAAAAGTGACTGCTGTTCATGTTGGCCTAACATATCAATTAAGCCGCTGCCTATTTCTCTATAAACCCCTAAATTAATAGGTCTGCCGTTAACTCTACAAGTATTCTTCCCATTGCGACTCAATTCCCGGGAGAGGATCAGTAAATTATCCTCCTCGTAATCGATACCCGCATCATCCAGTTTTTCTTTTAACCAGGATAGTCCTGCTAGATCAAAGGTAGCCTGAACAGTGGCCTTATCTCTGCCAGACCGGATAAAGTCCACGGATGCTCTACTACCCAAGGCAACCTGCAGGGCATCAATCAGCATTGACTTACCTGCTCCGGTTTCCCCGGTGATTACATTTAAACCACGCTCAAAATTAACCTCTACATCATCAATCAGAGCAAAATTTTTAATGTATAATGCTTGGAGCAAAGCTATCTACCCCCTTGCTAATTCAAGGAACCTCTGCACAACCTCTGGTGTTGCCTCTTTCGGTTTAACAATAATTAGGATGGTATCGTCCCCTGCCACTGTCCCAATAATTTGCGGCCAATGGGAATGATCAATGGCTGAGGCCATGCCCTGAGCTTCCCCTGGGGGTGTCTTCAGAATAATTAGGTTTTCGCTGGAGTTAATATCCGTCAGGGATAGACGAACCAACCTTTTTAACCGATCCTCGCCGCCTCTTCTAAGCACCGGTTCATCTGGCGAAGCATAATAGGAATTATTATTTTCACCAGGAATTTTCACCAGACTTAATTCTTTAATATCCCTGGATACGGTTGCTTGGGTCACTTCAAAGCCCTCCGCCCGCAATATGGCAGCCAGCTCTTCCTGGGTTTCAATCGCTCTTTCCCTTACTAATTCAAGTATTTTAGCCTGTCTTCTAGTTTTCACTTTTTTCCCCCGCCTTTTCGATAAAAATGACCCCTGGTGCTGAGGGAGGACTGTTAAATAGGGTCAATTTTAAAACCTTAAATTTTTGTGTATCCAACGTAGAGACCAGTTGTTCAATAGCCTCTTGCTCCTGTTGCCCCCCCGGGTGCCCTGGGTAGACAACAATAACGATTCTTCCCCTAGAAACAAGCAAGTTCAGTGTTTCATTCATCGCTCTCAGGGTTGTTTCTGTTTCTGTAATGATTTCATGATTGCCCCCGGGCAGATAACCTAGATTATAAATAGCTGCCTTAATGGGTTGCTTGATATATTTACCTATATTTTGGTGCCCATCCTGTATCAGCTCTATCCGCTGATCCAATACTCCGTGTGAAGCTAATCTTTCTTTGGTTCTTTGGATAGCCTGTGCTTGAATATCAAAGGCATAGACTTTACCTTGGCAGCCTACACTTTGGGCCAAGAACAAGGTATCATATCCGTTGCCCATGGTCCCATCCAGGGCTGTATCACCAGGGCCTAAGATTTCAGCTAAAAAATAGTGACCTATTCTAGCTACCGCAAACCAATTAATCAAAACCGCTCTACCACTCCTTTAACTTTTCCCTAAGAACTTTAAAAAATCCTGTTTTTTCTATTTTTAAAAAGCGCGCTTTTATCGGAGCTTTCTTAATTAGTATCCGGTCTGAGCCCTTTAAAGCTACACCATACTGCCCGTCTAAGTTTAGTCCCACATTCTCTACACAGGGCAACACCTTTATTTCAACGATGCTTTCTGGGGCTATCACCATCGGGCGGCTAGATAAGGAATGGGGGCAAATAGGCGTGATTGCGACAGCCTCCATATCCGGTGATATGATCGGTCCGCCTGCGGATAGGGAGTAGGCCGTGGAACCAGTGGGACTGGCTATAATCACGCCATCCGCTGCAAACATTCCTACAAATTCATTATTAACTAAAATATTGAGTTGAACCATGCGCGAGGAAGCACCTTTGGAGACAACCGCATCATTTAAGCAAAGAGCTTGCTCGATAACCCGGTCATCACGTATCAACCTAGTCTCTAACATCATTCTTTCTTCTATGTAATAATGTCCAGCAATTAAGGCCTGCAGCTTTTCCCTGAGGTCTGGGACATCGATTTCTGTCAAAAAACCCAAACGTCCCAAATTAACCCCAAAAATAGGGATGCCAGTGGATGCAGTTTGTCTCGCACAATTCAGCAGTGTCCCGTCGCCACCCCAAACCATAATGCAATCACAATGATTGCCCAGTTCCCGGGTTGGCATACCTTGTTCCGGACAGCCCAAAAGTGTTGCGCTTTCCTTATTGTATAAAACCTTTATCTGCTGCTCAGCCAGCCAGGAAATAACCTCCCGAACTGGTATTGACAAATCGCCCTTATTGCTGTTGACCACCAGTCCGATGGTGTTCAACTGATATTTCCCCCTTTTAACAAAATATAGGTTAAGAGTATGCCGGCACAAAAGGTAAGGAGGTATGGCAGCGGCTTGATTCCCTTTGGGGAAGGAAAATCAATTTCAAATTCAAGCCGATATAGTTTTTTGTTATCCATATCCAAAACCAGAACCCCGTCAGGACGATAAATTAAAAAGTATTCCAACAATTGCCTTCGTATCTCCGGTGAAACCGGCCTTTGAGCCGTTTCCCCCGTTTTTACATCCACCACAAAAATTTGTTTCCCTTTTTGTACAATTAGATCGGCCTTAATATAGCTTTGATGGGGCTTACCATTGACCTTTGTCACAACAGGTACCCGCTCCTGTACTGCCAGCACCGTATAGCCCTCTGCTTCTAAGTATTTCCTGGCAGCACTCTCCGCTCTGCCTGCCTTTAATACTCTTCTTCTAGCAATATAGGATTGGCCTCGTTTAAGAAAATTATAAATGATGACAGCTCCAATAATGACGCCGATAATCAAAAAATCGCTAGGAAGCATCATAACACCTCCCATAGCTTCAGATGGTTACTCCAGTGTACCGTGGGCACACTTTACAATTTCTTGGACCTTAGGTTCAATGAACTTGCCCTGTTGCCCCTTGGTAAAGTAGAGTAAGTACTCAATATTTCCTTCGGGACCGCGCACCGGGGAAAAGTCCAGACCCGCCACCTGCCAGCCTAAATCATGAACGATCCTGAGTATCTTTTCAATTACCTCCACATGGACAGCCGGGTCACGAACGACTCCCTTTTTGCCGACCCTCTCCCGGCCTGCCTCAAATTGCGGCTTAATCAAGGCAACTCCTTCTGTCATCGGTTCTGTTAGGAGGTCTACCCGGGGCAGCACCAATGCCAGTGAAATAAAAGATACATCGATGGTAGCAAAACTGGGCCTTTCCGGCAAGGCTTCCGGTTCTAGGTATCTAACATTGGTACGCTCCATACTAATTACTTTGGGGTCTGAGCGAAGCTTCCAGGCCAGTTGCCCATAGCCGACATCCACTGCATAAACCAACCGGGCTCCATTTTGCAGGGCGCAATCAGTAAAACCCCCGGTGGATGCCCCGATATCAATGACGACTCGGTCCTTTAAATCAATCTTAAACGCCTTGATCGCTTTTTCCAATTTGAGGCCGCCACGGCTAACATAGGGTAATTTATTGCCCTGTACTTGTACCTTAACCTCTGCTTTCACCGGATGACCCGGTTTATCTACCCGTTCCCCATCAACAAAAACGAGCCCGGCCATCACCGCGGCTCGGGCCTTTTCCCGACTGGGAAAAAAACCATTGTTTACGAGATAGACATCTAAACGTTCTCTGGTAACAGCCAAAGTAAAATTGCCTCCAATTTAATTTGCTAGCTTGAAAGATGGCCATGAGCCGTTGATTGCCTTGCAGCATGGCCAACTATCTTTTTTTAAGAACAGCTTTTAAAGAACGAATTTTCGTGTTTTGTACACCATTTTTTAGTACAGTATCAACAATTCCATTAGACGTCAAGTTATAATTGGCCCTTAAGATGTCTTGGGTGCCATGTTCAACAAATTCATCGGGAATGCCCATTCTTTTTATTTTGATATCCGTAAGTTCGGCTGATTCGATTAGCTCAAGAACAGCACTGCCAAAACCCCCAGCCAGAACATGTTCTTCTATGGTTACGACATTCCCAATACGTTTAACATAGTTTAAGATAAGTTCTTCATCCAGGGGCTTGGCAAACCGGGCATTGATCACCGCAGCCTCAATACCCTGGGCACTTAAAGACTCAGCAGCCTTTAATGCTTCCTGTACCATGTTGCCAATGGCCAGGAGAAGAACGTCGGTACCCTCTCTTACTACTTCACCCCTGCCAATGGGCAGACACTTTAGCGACTCCGCTAAGGAAACCCCCACACCATTGCCCCGGGGATATCTTATCGCCACAGGTCCATCATAGGACACAGCTGTTTTAAACATATGTTGTAATTCAGCTTCATCCTTCGGGGACATAATGATTAGATTCGGTACATTGCGTAAAAAGGACAAGTCAAAGACACCATGATGGGTGGGACCGTCATCCCCCACCAGACCACCTCTGTCCATGGCAAAGGTAACGGGTAAATTCTGCATGCAGACATCATGTAAGAGTTGGTCGTAAGCCCTTTGCATAAATGTTGAATAAATGGCTGTCACAGGTCGATACCCCGATGCAGCCATGCCTGCGGCCATGGTTATGGCATGCTGTTCGGCAATTCCCACATCAAAGTACCTTTTGGGAAACTCCTTGGCAAAGTAGTTTAAACCTGTACCGCTGGGCATGGCTGCTGTAATGCCAATCACTCTTTCATCCTCTTTAGCCAGCTGTACAAGAGTTTTTCCAAATACCTCGGTATAACTTGGGGGGCCCTCGCTTTTCTTTACTACGCCGGTATCCGGGTCAAAGGGACCCACCCCATGATAAGAATCCGGGTTTTGTTCTGCTGGCTGATATCCTTTGCCCTTTTTCGTAAGCACATGAACTAACACTGGACCACTTACGGTTTTAGCCTGCTGCAGCATGGTAATAACCGCTTTGATGTCATGTCCATCAACTGGCCCAAGATAGGTAAAACCAAGTTCTTCAAAAAGCATTCCGGGAACCACTAAATATTTTAGACTGTCCTTTAACCGATCTGCTAATTTTAGCAGTTTAGAACCATGGGGTAATTTTTGCAATAAATCTGAGATTTCATCTTTACCCTTAGAATATTTGGGGTCCGTTCTTAACCTGCTTAAATACCCGGACAAGGCTCCAACATTTGGTGCAATCGACATTTCATTATCATTTAAGACAACAATCATATTGGTCCTTAGATGGCCGGCGTGGTTCATCGCTTCAAAGGCCATACCGCCAGTCATAGACCCATCACCGATGACCGCAACCACAGAATTATTTTCTCCCTTGAGATCCCGGGTTAAAGCCATGCCCAGAGCGGCGGATATGGAGGTGCTGCTATGGCCGGTGGCAAAGGCATCATGGATACTCTCCCCCGGTTTAGGAAAGCCGCTGATACCGCCATATTGGCGCAAAGTTGCAAACTGCTCCAGGCGTCCGGTAAGCAATTTATGTACATAACTTTGGTGTCCAACGTCCCAAATTAAGCGGTCCTGGGGTGTCTCAAAAACCCGGTGCAAAGCAATCGTAAGCTCCACCACCCCTAAGTTTGGTGCTAGATGGCCACCGGTTTGAGAGACGGTTTGAATGATCACATCTCTTATTTCGTGAGCTAAACCCTTCAGTTGTTTCATATTTAGGCTTTTTATATCCTTGGGACTAGAAATATTTTTTAATAAGGAATCCAATCAATGTCCACCCTCTTTTTAGACCTTTTACTTCTTTTTAACAGACTTTTTGTCCGTAATATCCCAATATGCCAAAAACCTTCCTACAAAGAATATTACATCATTTGCCCTGGTTACGGCTAGTGCTTTTCCCATCGCTTTACCGGAAACTGTTAGGGAGGCAATTAGTGCGGTCATTACTATATTGGCCCATAGGGCATCTAATTTGGGATTACTATTGATTATTTTAACCATAATTGATATACCTAAAGCACCACTTACGGTTCCTGCAATATCCCCAATCACATCATTGCATATATTGGCAACTTTATCGGCATTGCGTAATAAAAAAACACCTTCTTTTGCCCCGCGAATACGTTTGGCGGCTTTGGCATGAAAAGGTGCCTCCTGGGCAGCAGTTACTGCGGTCCCAATAATATCAGCAAAAATTCCTATTAGTATAATAAATAGCAATCCGGACAAGGATATAATAACACTTTTTACGATCCTTGTCATAGTTTCAGATAACAATGAAAAAAGAACAGCTAATGAGAATGAACCAATGAATATAAAAAAAACATACCGACTAGAAACATTGGTTTTGTGGTTTCCCAAAAATTTTCACTCCATTTATGTAAATAGTAATAAGTGAGTAGCAGATCAGGTAAATGTTGTGGCTTAGGTCCAGCAGGTTTTCCCATAGCGGTACCGGCTGTCGCCAAACCGGCGGTTTCCCTTTAAACCCTATCCGAGGCGTCGCCGCTCTCAGAGCTAGATTACCACTTAGTCCACACTTTAATCCCTGATCTGCCTCGGCAGGTGCCGAACAGCCTAGGAGTTTTCCTCGACAACATTAATCCTTCTTAGACTCTTTTGCAGCAAGGGTTTCAACCCACAATCATACATACGGGCCCGTATGTATGATTGTACCAGAGGAATCCACCAATGCCACTTCAAGTCAGGCTACACTGCACGCAGCTTCCCACCACATGCAGGTTAACAACCAAGCCATAGTTCGCCGTTTCCGACTCCCCACGCACTTGGGTCTCCACGGGGACGGGGTCGATACCCACATGCCATTGCAGGTCGCCCCATCCCCTTAACTCCCAGTACCAGCCCCCAACTGGGCGTCAAAAGCCAGCACCAGGAACTTCATCGATGTGCCCTTAACGGATTTTTAGGCCCGTCTTCAGAAGGGTAATGTTGACTAGGATACTGCATCACTTACAATTAACTTATGTTTCAAGTACGTTATGAATTATAACATGTGAAAACTTCTGTCTCAAATGTCACCTGAAGTTAAACTAGACCCACGAACAGAAAGAAAGACTAAATTCTCGCTAAAAACTCTTTCTTTCAAATGGACAATCGCTCAAGCTTGATTTTAGCACTATCAGAAAGTATAAGATTTTAAGGATGATCGTATTAAGAAAAGCGAAGGTCGCTTGCCTGTGACCTTTAGGTTATGCCCTAAAGAGGGTGCGCTATATGCCTGGCGCACCCTTAAGGGCATAAACGAGCCAAGCTTTTCTAATGATCCCTATTGATAATAAAATGCATCATATCTCTTAAAAATTCCGCTTCCTGATTAAAATCTTTTAATGCATTGACGGCTTCTGCCGCGGCACTTGCGGCCATTTTTTTGGTATTAGCCAGACCATAAATAGCCGGGTAGGTGGATTTTTGATTTTTTAGATCACTGCCCAAGGGCTTACCAATTTTTACCTCATCACCCTCAATATCCAACAAATCATCCTTTATCTGAAAAGCCAATCCCATTTGTTCAGCGTATTGGGTCAGTGACTCTAATTGACTGTCTGTGGCCCCACCTAGAATGGCACCAGCCCGGATGGCCGCCCTAAATAAAGCACCTGTTTTATGCCTATGAATATACTCTAAGGTGGCTCCATTTATTTCCTGCTTTTCGGATAGCAGATCAACCACTTGACCACCTATCAGGCCCCCTGAACCGGCTGCTCTCGCTATTTCCCAGGTTACCCGATTGACTGCTGCGGCAGGGAAATTTTCTGCGGCCTGGGCAATTAATTCAAAGGCTAAGGTTTGTAAGGCATCACCCACCAGGATGGCCATTGCTTCCCCATATACTTTATGATTTGTGGGACGTCCGCGTCTAAAGTCATCATTATCCATGGCCGGTAAATCATCATGCACCAGTGAATAGGTATGAATCAGTTCCAGGGCACAGGCCACAGGCATTACTTTCTCTTTGCTGCCCCCCACCGCCCGGGCCGCTGCCATTACCAAAATAGGCCTTAATCTTTTGCCCCCGGCAAAAACACTATAGCGCATGGCTTCATGAATTACCATGGGATAGGTCTCTGCAGACGGCAGATAATGCTCTAAAGCAAGATCCACCTCTTTTGACCACTGTTTTAATTCCTCATTAAAGGTCACGTCAATTTCCTCCTGACAGGGCAATGGATGCATCTCTAATTTCACCATCTGCCATTAGCACACTGATCTTTTGCTCCGCCTGCTCCAATAGGTTGTTGCAATACTTGGATAAGGCAATCCCTTCGGCAAATAAATCCAAAGCCTGATTTAGGGGCAGCTGGGTTGATTCCAACTCTCGCACAACTTCTTCTAATCGGGTCAAGGCCTGTTCAAAGGTTTGATTATTTTCTTCCATTGTTTTGTCCCCCAGTTTTACATTCTTTCTTGAACTGTTTTTTGGGTAACCAGACTTATTTCTATTGCTTCTGCCAAAAGAGTTGTTCTTTGACTTATCAATTCATTTGTTTTACTCGATAAATTTATATAAGGAATATTGGCATCCACTAAAAGCAAAGCTCCCTTAAGGGCCGCTTCAAGCAGGTTGGCGCCCACTCCCACGTCACTGATAGCATATTTGCTGCCAATATGGGCTAAGTCTTTGGCTGCTCGTAGTCCCCGAAGACAACAGTGGGCCATCTCCAAGGGGACCTTTGCCGCAAGGATCGCAGCCTGTTGTTTCCTTTCTCCTCGCAGAGCTTTTTCCTCAGGGGTTTTATTGGGCAGCGACAGGGCCTGTCGAAACTCCTGGTAAGCTTCCATATCCTGCTGGGTCAAAGCCTTTAAGGATGAGGAGTTTTCCCCCAGGATTACCAGAATTTCCTTTAATTTATCCGTTAGCTGCCGGTCTTTCTCTTTTTCCAAGGAGATTTTGGCCACCATGGCAAGCATGCCCAGGCCAAGGACCGCAGAAATTGCCGAGACCCCCCCGCCACCTGGCTCTGGTTCCGGTGCTGCTGCCCTGGTAAAAAGGTCGTCCACGGACCAATTAAGGTAACTTAACAACTGGGGTTCACTCCTATCTCATGTGCCATCTGAAGTTTCATTCCCTTAAGCACGTTCTTTAACATCAGGACGGTGGTTAGGCTGCCCACTCCCCCTGGTACAGGTGTGATCGCACTGGCTATTTCTTTAACCTGTGCAAAATCCACATCACCCAGGATATTGCCGGCAACCTCAGAGATACCGGCATCCACTACCACTGCGCCGGGCTTAATCATATCCGCAGTAATTAACCCCGGTTTACCCACCGCAGAAATTACAATGTCCCCCTGCCTGGTAAAGTCTCTTAGACACTTGGTTCGGCTATGACATACCGTTACGGTACTGTTTTCTGCCAATGCCATAAATATTAGCGGCTTACCCACTGTTTCACCACGACCCACAACCACCATATGCTTTCCTTCCAAGGAAATACCCGAGCGTTTCAGGATCTCCAGGCAGCTCAAAGGAGTGGCAGGACGCAAACACATACCCCCGCTAATCAAATGTCCCCGATTAAAGGGATGCAAGCCATCAACATCCTTCAACGGCGAAATTGCTTCCATCACCCTTTGTTTATTAATCTGGGAGGGTAATGGCATCATCATCAAAATGCCATGCACAGTCCTATCATCATTTAGGCCATTTATCTTGAGGATAACTTCCTCTTGGCTAGAATCCTTTGAAAGTGGATAAAGTTCAAACAAAACACCTGCATTTTGGCTGACCTTGCCCAGAAACTTGGCATAGGCCACCGAAGCAGGATCATCCCCCACCAGGATAACGGCTAATTTAGGTTCAAGACCTTTCCCTTTGACAGTGGCAATTTCCTGCTTTAATTCTTCCCTCAGGATGGCTGCAACTCTTTTTCCATCTATTATTGTGGTCATGCTGGCTCCTTCCAAAAAATAATATCAATCGAATCATCAAATTTGCTTTTCCTTAACCTGGCATGAAATTTTACCCTTCCGGAGTACTACTTCCACTCCCTGTCCCACCTCTACCTTGGTGGCATCGCTAAGGATATCCCCATTGCTTGTACTGCAGATACTATATCCCCTGGCAAGGGTGGCCAAGGGGCTTAGTACATTTAATTTTCCTGCTAAATTGGCCAACTGAGAGGTTCTCTCAGCTAGGCATATTTTGCCGTTTCGCTGCAAATTATTGGTTAGTAGATCCAGGGTTTGTTGCCTGCTGCCAGTGATCAGATAGGGTCTTTGCAGGGAAGGTGCGGCCAAGCAGTGCTTGACTCTCTGTTTAGATTTGTCCAGGTAATTAGCCATCCCTTTTACTAACCGTTTCTCCAGGGTGCCTAAATAGCGACCCATCTCTTGACAATCTGGCACCACTAATTCAGCCGCCGCAGAGGGAGTAGGGGCACGCAAGTCAGCTACCATATCTGCCACGGTAAAGTCCGTTTCATGACCCACGGCTGAAATTACCGGAATTTTAGATTTAGCAATGGCCATGGCCACTGCCTCTGTATTAAAGGCCCACAATTCTTCCAGGGAACCGCCGCCCCTGCCAACAATTAAAACGTCTACGGTCCCCAGGCCGTTCATTTGTTCAATCCCTCTGCTAATGGATGCCGGTGCCCCTTCACCCTGCACTAAAACCGGTGCTAAAAGGATCTGCACCTTCGGCCAGCGGCGTCTCATGATATTAAGCATATCTTGCAGGGCAGCCCCGGTGGGAGAGGTAACGATGCCGATCACTTTAGGTATCCTGGGAATTGGCTTTTTTCTTTCCTTGTCAAAAAGCCCCTGGGCGGCGAGCTTTTGTTTTAATTGTTCTAAGGCGATATAAAGAGCGCCAACACCATCTGGTTCCATGGACTCGGCATAGAGCTGATAGGTGCCATCCCTTTCATAGATCGAAATGTAGCCTTGAATAATTACTGACATGCCGTTTTCCGGACGGAAGATCAGTCTCCTGGCCCGGGAGCGAAACATGACTATTTTTATACTGCAGTCCTTATCCTTGAGGGTTAGGTAGGCATGTCCGGAACTATGCAGCTTAAGATTTGATATTTCTCCCTTTACCCATAGGTTTGACAAAAAGAAATCATTTTCAAACTTATCCTTTATGTATTTAGTTAGTTCTGAAACCGAAAGGATTTTCATGGAGTATCCCTTTCACTGTTTTTTATTTAACACAAAAGTTTGAGGTTTTTTTACAAAATTGTCAAGAAGAACTTTAAATCCTTCGTAATATTGCATCAGCGGGGGTGCTATCGTTATCCCCATTTGCTCCGCCAAAGTCGCTCAGGGGGATAACGATAGCACCTGGTAATTTGATGGGTTTCACTTATCTAAATATGAAACCTAAAAGTGTATCGCCCCCGTAGAAGCGATACACTTTTGTCCTAGCGGAATTAGTTTTTCTTGGGTCCCTTAGACATTAAATACTCGTGAATACTATTGGCTGAAGTACGGCCAGCACCCATGGCCTTGATTACTGTGGCGGCACCAGTGACAACGTCGCCACCGGCGTAAACCCCATCCTTGGAGGTTTTACCGGATTCATCCGCTACGATGTTACCCCGTTTATTGGTTTCTAAATCCGGGGTTGTACTGGTGAGCAGGGGGTTGGGCCCTTGGCCGATGGCTACGATAACTACATCTACTGGTAAAACATATTCAGACCCTTCGATGGGAACTGGCTTCCGGCGGCCGGAGGCATCTGGTTCACCTAGTTCCATTTTGAGGCACTCCAAACCCGTTAACCAACCTTCTTCACTGCCTACATACTTGGTTGGATTGGTCAAGAAGAGGAACTTTACTCCTTCTTCCTCGGCGTGCTCCACTTCTTCTAAACGAGCAGGCAGTTCCGCCCGGGAACGACGATAAACAATGTAAACCTCTTCGGCACCCAAGCGCAGAGCCGTCCGAGCTGCGTCCATCGCTACGTTGCCGCCACCCAAAACAGCTACCTTTTTGCCAACCTTAACGGGTGTATCACACGCTGGGAAACAATAGGCTTTCATTAGGTTCGAACGGGTTAAAAATTCGTTAGCAGAATAAACACCGTTTAGGTTTTCTCCCGGCAGGTTCATAAAGTAGGGCGTACCTGCTCCGGTGCCCAGAAAAGCGGCATCAAAACCTTCCTCTTGGAATAGTTCATCCAGAGAGGTGATTTGACCAACAATGGCGTTTGTTTCAATTTCAACGCCCATTTTCTTTAAGTTTTCGATTTCCTTCTGCACAATGTGTTTGGGCAGACGGAATTCGGGAATACCATACATTAACACACCACCGGGGGTATGCAAGGCTTCAAACATGGTCACAGCATGTCCTAGCCGAGCTAGGTCAGCAGCACAGGCTAAGCCCGCGGGGCCAGAACCAACAATGGCCACTTTGTAGCCAGTGGGATCAGCCTTTTCAATGGCGGCTTCTTTATTTACGATATAATCGCCCACAAAACGTTCCAAACGGCCAATGGCCACTGGTTCATTCTTTTTACCAACAATACAGAACTTCTCACATTGGCTTTCCTGGGGACAAACCCGTCCGCAAACCGCCGGTAAAGCATTGGTACGTTTGATGACCTTGGCGGCTTCATCAAAATTGCGTTCCTTAACTAAAGAAATAAACTCCGGAATATCTACGCTTACGGGACAACCCTGCTTACACAGTGGTTTTTTACAATTAAGGCAGCGTTCAGCCTCTGCCAAAGCTAGCTCTTCTGTATAGCCAAGGGCCACCTCTTGAAAGTTCTTGGCCCTTACCTGGGGGTCCTGATGAGGCATTGCATGTTTTTTAGGAATAATTTTAGCCATGGCACTTACCTCCTCCACCACAACCACAGGTGGTTTTCTGCAGGGCTTGCTGCTCTTCGGACTTATATTGACGGGAACGGATCATCTGTTCTTCAAAGTCCACCAGGTGGCCATCAAATTCAGGTCCATCCACACAGACAAATTTGGTCTCGCCACCGATGGTCACACGACAGGCACCACACATACCTGTGCCATCTACCATAATTGAGTTCAAGCTAACCATGGTTTTAATATCATATTCCTTCGTTACATTAACCACAGCCCGCATCATCGGCAGTGGCCCAATGGCCATAACCATAGCAGGTTTGCCTTCTTTTTCAATATATTCGCGCAGGACATCCGTGACAAAGCCTTTGCGTACATAAGAGCCGTCATCTGTGGTGACAAGCAGTTCATTACAGGCCTCTTGCATGGGTTCTTCCCAGAAAATCAAATCTTTGTTTCGGGCACCCATGATACCCACCACATGATTTCCCGCTGCTTTCATTTCCCTAGCGATGGGGAATACAGGGGCAACACCTACCCCACCAGCTACCATCACCACGGTGCCAAACTTGTCCACATGGGAAGGAACACCCAGGGGACCTACAAAGTCCTGGACGGCATCCCCAGCATTTAATTGACCAAGTTTTTTGGTAGAATACCCTGCTTCAGCAAAAACAATTGTGACAGTACCAGCTTCCCGGTTGAAATCGGCAATGGTTAGAGGTATTCTTTCACCATTTTCATCGACTTTTACAATAATAAATTGTCCTGCCCGGGCTTTTTTGGCCACTTTAGGTGCCAGAATCTCGTACTCATGAATAGCTGGTGCCAGGGTTCTCTTTGCTACGATTTGATACAACCTGATCTCCTCCTCTCCGAAGCATATAAAATTAGGTCTTTGGGCATCAAGGTTTTATATTTATTTATTCTTGATTGCCTAAGGCTGCTATTGCTTCGTCCTTGTTGTTATCTAATAACTTGCCTAAGATCCCGTTCACAAAACGGGCGGAATCCGGGCTGCCAAAAACCTTGGCCAACTCCAATGCCTCGTTTACTGACACACTTTCCGGAATATCAGATCGATACTTTATTTCATAAAGAGCTAACCGCATGATATTGCGGTCAACGTTGGCCATACGGTTTAATTGCCACTCCTTACTCACACCGGTAATCATCGCATCAATGTCCTCTAGATGTTCCAGGGTACCCCAAACTAATTGTCGGGCAAATTCAATCTCCTGGGGACCAGCCCCAAACTCCTCTGCAGTATTCGTGAGGGCAAGGTTTGGTTCGGTTTTGCCTAAGTCGATTTGAAATAATACTTGCAGTGCAGTTTCTCTGGCCTGCCTTCTGCCCAAGTTAGGACCTCCTCAAAATCAAATATTTATAATTAGTTTTCCCAATTAACTGTACTTACATAGATATTTCCTTGGTTCACCAACGATCCCGAAAAAGCCAATCCATGGCCCTTCGAAAATCAAATCTTTCATCGATACCTCTGCCAATAAAATAACCAATGATGATACAGAAGGCCACAAATAAAGCTTTAAAAAAACCGTAAGTGATGGCAAACCAGCCAAAGGCCAGCCCAAGAAAAATCCCTATCGCTTTCCCCTTATGGTTTTCGACAATTTTTTCAAAAATTTTTGCTAGCATTTTCACCCTCCTTTGGCTGGTTTTACTCTACCCTAGGACGGGTGTTGGATATGTTATCTACGATGACCTTGATGTCATTTACAGTTATCCCGGTGGTTTGTGAGAGATATTCCTGAACACGTTGCTGTATTTCCCGGCTTACCTCTGGAATGCTGATATCCGGAGCTACAATCGCCCGAATATGCAAGGCCAGGCCCCGTGAGGTTTGCACTACCCTAGGCTTGACCTCTTTAACACCGTGTATTTGGTGTACCACCTTCTTAACCAGATTCTCAATGGTTAGGACTGATATTCTTACTTGTCCTAATATATAGTCATGCACCACTGCTTTACCGGTTTGGCGTCGGCTTAGTGCTACCCACAACAATCGCAAACCCAGTAATAAGAGTATGGCTATAAAAATTGCAAGATAAATCTGCATCTCATAGACGTTGGGCCTTTGCCATAAAAGATGCAAAGGTTGCTGCCACCAACCAGAGACAATGGCTAAGGACAACAGGCACCCAACCGATATTACCAGGCTGTAAATAATGAGTAAAATACGGTCAAAGGGGCTCATAACATCCCCTCCCTTTTTTATATTACTATGAACTGTTGCAAAATAAAAGCAATTTATACTAGCATACTATTACCAGCTTAAATTAAAAATGCTAGTTTTACTGGTACTTTCTAAGGAAAAACCAGGAACCCGTGTTGCCAAAAATCTTTGTCATCCCGGGCGACAGCGAAGGATCTTCTAACATTTGGAAAGCTAAACCTTAGATCCTTCGCTATCGCTCAGGCTGACACAAAGTTTTCATAGCTGCATTCAGTTATTCCCGAAAGTACAAAGGTAAAATTTTCGAGATAAAATATAAAATGCGGAACCAATGTTGCTATTGGTTCCGATCTTTTTCGCTGCTTTTAAGTTTTACCTAACTCGGTTAGACTCATCTTCTTTTGTATCTGTGTTAGGGAAAGTAACTCCCTGCACATGAATATTAACCTCAACCACCGATAGACCTGTCATTCCTTCAATGGCACGTTTAACATTCATTTGAATTTGGGTAGCCACATCGGGAATACGCACGCCAAACTCCACAATAACAAATAGGTCAACGGCAGCTTCCTTTTCCCCGACTTCAACCTTTACCCCTTTGGACAGGTTTTTTCTGCCCAGCATTTCTGCAATGCCGCCACCGATACCACCACTCATACCGGCAACACCAGCAACCTCCGTTGCTGCCATACCTGCGATTACACCTACTACATCATCAGCAATGCGGATACCACCCAAACCATCCTGGGGCGTCATAACCACAATATCACGCTTATTATCTGACATGGCTACACCTCCAAAATTATCCAATCCTTCATAGTGATTATAGCATATTGGGACTAGTCACAGCAACTGCAGCACTAGTCGGGCAGCATACGCCGCTGGATAAAGTTTGTATAGACCTCACCACGACGGAAAAAGGCGTTATTCAGGACCTTTTTATGGAAAGAAATGGTGGTTGGCACCCCTTCGATGACAAATTCATCCAAGGCCCTTTGCATTCTAGCAATGGCTTCATCCCTGTCCCTGCCCCAGACAATAAGCTTGCCTATCATTGAGTCATAAAAGGGCGGGATGGCATAACCGGCAAAAGCAGCACTATCCAGACGAACCCCTGGACCACCTGGCGGATGATATAAAGTAATGGTACCAGGGTGAGGCATGAAGTTTTTATCCGGATTCTCAGCATTTATGCGGCACTCAATGGCCCAACCATCAATCCGAATATCATCTTGACCATAGCCCAAAGATTCTCCGGCAGCAATACGGATTTGTTCCTTAATTAAATCAATGCCGGTAATTAATTCCGTTACAGGATGTTCAACTTGAATCCTGGTATTCATTTCAATAAAGTAGAAATTATTATTAATGTCTAAGAGAAATTCCACCGTTCCCGCATTATAGTAATTGACCGCCTGGGCAGCCTTAACCGCAGTTTCACCCATTTCCCGGCGCAATTCAGGGGTCAGGGCAACCGATGGGGCCTCCTCAATTACCTTTTGGTTCCTTCGCTGAACAGAGCAATCCCTTTCCCCAAGGTAAACCACATTGCCTTCGTTGTCCCCGAGGATTTGAAATTCAATATGTCTGGGTTGCTCCACATATTTCTCTAAATAGACATCCCCATTGCCAAAGGCTGCCTGGGCTTCGTTCCTGGCAGTATTGATAGCTTTCATCAGATCTACTTCACTGTGTGCTACCCTCATGCCGCGTCCCCCGCCACCTGCGGAAGCCTTGATCAATACCGGATAACCAATTTCCTTGGCGGTGGCCATAATTTCATCCTCATTGCTGACGGCCCCCTCGGAGCCAGGCACCACTGGTACGCCGGCTTTGATCATGGTGCTGCGGGCCAAAGCTTTATTCCCCATATATTCAATGGCATGACGGGAAGGCCCAATAAAGGTTATCCCACAGTCTTCACATATTTCTGCAAAACCTGCATTTTCGGCCAGAAAACCGTACCCGGGGTGGATCGCATCCACCCCTGATACTTCAGCGGCACTAATGATATTGGTAATGTTTAAGTAGCTTTTGCCAGAAGGAGCCGGCCCGATACAATACGCTTCATCAGCCAATCTAACAGCTAAACTATCACGGTCAGCTTCAGAATAAACCATCACTGTTTTAATGTTTAACTCCCGACAAGCCCGAATAATACGTAGGGCAATCTCACCCCGGTTAGCAATTAATATCTTTTTAAACATGTGTTCTCCCTACTTTTTTCTTATCAAGAACAATTGTTGTCCATATTCAATCGGCTGGCCATTTTCAACAAGAACTTGCATAACTTCACCAGCATGTTCTGCTTCGATTTCATTCATCAATTTCATCGCTTCAACGATGCAAAGGGTCTGGCCCTTCTCTACAACATCCCCTACCTTAACAAAGGGAGCGGCATCCGGTGATGGTGCTTTGTAAAAGGTACCCACCATGGGTGCGGTCACAGCAATTAAATCATCTGAAGGCTGGGCTGCAGCCGCCGGGGCTTCTGCCGCAGGGGTTGCTTCAGCCTGTGGTGCTTCACTGACCGGAGCTTCCGCTGTTTGCTTAGCAGGGGCAGTTGTCACACTGGCTGTTACCTTGCCGCCCTTACGAATTGATACTTTAACGCCGTCGCTCTCCAGATCTATTTCGGTAATATCCGTTTGATCCAATACTTTAATTAGCTCTCTTAATTCACTAAGGTTCATATTACTGGCCTCCTTGGTTCTCTTGGTACTGCTGAAATCGGCGGGTGCCCCAGGTTTAATGGATGCTTCCTTCCGATGCGGGCCCGTTTCTCCCCTTTTGCGCGCTTCAAAAAACTTACGTGCCACCTGGGGAAACAATGCATAACTTAAGACATCTTCCTGACTGATGGCTAAATCCTTAATCTCATTTCTTAGTTTATCCAGTTTTGGCTCCAGCAAGTCGGCAGGGCGACAAGTAATGGCTTCCTTTTCACCTAATACCTTGCGGCTAATGGCAGGATCAATGGTGGCAGGAGGTTTGCCGTAGTAGCCTTCCACATAGAGTTTTACTTCACCGGGAATCAATTTATACCGTTGCCCGGTTAATACGTTTAGGACAGCCTGGGTGCCAACAATTTGGCTGGTTGGGGTAACCAGAGGCGGATAACCCAGTTCTTCCCTTACTCTGGGTATCTCTTCTAACACCTCTTCTATCCGGTGCAAGGCCTTTTGTTCTTCCAATTGGGATACAAGGTTGGAAATCATGCCCCCTGGGACCTGGTGTTCAAATACTCTCATATCCGTAATCCGTGTTACACCCCGCTGCTGGCCCAGTGATCTTCTCACATCTTCAAAATACTGAGCCACTTCAAACAGGGATTTAATACTCAGTCCGGTATCATAGGGGGTACCCTTCAGTGCCCGTACCACAGTCTCTACCGGTGGCTGTGAGGCACCGAAAGCCATGGGCACCGAAGCAGTATCTACGATATCCACGCCGGCTTCAGCAGCCTTTAGGTAGGCACCCACTGCCATACCACCGATATAGTGGCAGTGTAATTGTATCGGCACACTGAGATGCGCCTTAAATAACTTAACCAGTTCATAGGATTTATACGGTGCTAAAAGACCCGCCATATCTTTAATACAGATGGAATCAGCACCCAGTTCCTCTAAGCGCAGGGCAGTTTCCAAATAGTGTTCAGTGGTATGCACCGGGCTTACGGTATAGACCACCGTTGCCTGGGCATGGGCACCGGCCTTTTTGGTAACCTCGATGGCCTTTTCCATATTTCGAATATCATTCAGAGCATCAAAGATCCGAATAATATCCATACCACTTTCTACGGTTTTATGAATAAACGCTTCTAAAATATCGTCAGGGTAGTGCATATATCCCACTAAAGACTGTCCCCGTAGTAGCATTTGCAGGGGGGTATTTTTAACATGCCTTTTAATCAAACGGAGACGTTCCCAGGGATCTTCATTTAAAAAGCGTAAGCAAACATCAAAGGTTGCGCCACCCCAAACCTCCAAAGAGTGGTAGCCCATTTGATCCAACTTCTCCACTATGGGCAGCATATCATCAGTAGCCATCCGGGTTGCCCACAGGCTCTGGTGTCCGTCACGCAGGGTTGTATCAGTAATTTTTAAATGGTTACTCATTCGTTCCTCCTCCCCCAGCAATAAGTAACAGAAAGCTCAGGTTATTGTATTTGTGCAACAACCTGAGCTTTGTCAGTTGCCGTAAAAAAAATTATCCTATAGTTGATTATATATAAGTACTGGAGGATTGGCTACTAAAGAAGCACAAGTATACAATATTCTATGGTTTTACCAAAAAGCCCTTCTTTTTGACAAGATTTTTTTAGCCGTCAGCTAAAAACAACCGCTGGATGGACCCGAGGCCATGGGCCTATCCATCGCCCGCCATAACCCTTCAGCAATACCTGCAAAAAAGCGGCTGACAGACGGCGGATGGCGTTAACTCTTCGGTATAATCACGATATTCTGCGGTTGGGTCTGGGTGCTGCGGGATACCAAGTCCGTGATTTTAATGGCGTCCTCTTGGGTTAAATCCCTCGCTTGGATAACAACGGTCACTGTTTTTCCTTCTAAGAATACCACAGAATCTTGATAACCCTTAGCCCGAATCAGACTTTCTACCTCCAATTCCTTTTGTAAATTATTGCTGATAACATACATTTGCTCCTGCGCCTTTTTCCTGACCTCCGGGTCCGAATGGGTGTTATTAATAATTTCCCTGGCTATCTCAATTTGATGCCCCCGGCTTCTTTCCCGCTCCAAACGATACTCCACAAAGAAGCCGCCGTTATCATTGAGGACATCATTGACCTCTGCCGGGGATTTTTCTTGCTGCACCTCTACGGCATTGCCCGAGGGGGTACTATCGGGTTTAACAAAAACCTTCCCATCAACCTCCAAGGGGGCAGCCTCCTGCACCGGTGGTCTGTTGGTAAGATTCGTCGTTTCCTTAATCTCATGAATACCTCCTTGCCAGCCCACGGCTAATAAGGCAAGGCCCGCCACCGTTAATAACCCGAGAAACATGAAGCGCTTGGACATATTAGGCACCTGCCTTTCTGGCCATAACAATAACCTTGTGTGGTTCAATTCCCAGAGCCACCTGAGTAGCTCTAAACAACTGTGCCTTAACCCGAGGATTATCTGCTCCATCTGCCACAACCAGTACCCCTGCCACTGTGGGGGCAATTTCTCTGCTCATGACGGGAGTTTCCTCA
This sequence comes from Desulfotomaculum sp., assembly GCF_982386235.1. Classification (NCBI taxonomy): domain Bacteria; kingdom Bacillati; phylum Bacillota; class Clostridia; order Eubacteriales; family Desulfotomaculaceae; genus Desulfotomaculum; species Desulfotomaculum sp. Next base: position 109,930 of record NZ_CEVWQM010000009.1, read on the forward strand.
CCACCACGGGTCACCAATACCAATTGACCTGTATCGGTATCTTCCGTAAGGGTTCTGGTGCCACCGGACTGGTCCTTTTCCTGGGTGGTTTTCTTACCGGTGGATGTATTGATGGCATATTCTGTCAGGGTCGAATTTTCCAGCCGAATGGTTACCTTTACTTCCCCGGCACCATTCACTTGTTCCAGCATTTCACATAGCTTTTGGGCCAGAAAATCCTCTTCCGAGGCCATCGCTGTATTTACCCTTTGGTTTTCCTTGGCCTTTACTTCGACCTTGTCTGGGGTTGAGGGAAGTGATTGGACTTGTTTTTCCTGCCCTAAACTACCCATAATCAATAGTCCTATGCCAATGACAGCACCTACAATCATCATTTTGACCTTTTTAAGTTGTTCTTTTTTGGGCCCCTCCTCTTCTCCATCGCCAACGAGTTTTTTCCACCAGCTCATCGAACAACCTCCTTTTTGGGTATTTCACAAATCCTTTATTCTTTTCGCTCCACAACCCTAACTTGCTCCAGGGGAATATTATAAAAATTTGCTACATTCCGTGCCACTTGCTGGGCTTCCTTATTATTGATTGGTGAAGTATCCTGGTTGTCTGGCAAGCCTCCAACGGCTATATCCACCGTCTCTATTTTTGTTATTTGCCGATCATCCGCTGGTTCCTTGGCAATCTCCAGTACCACACCGGTTAATCTGCCATAATTGGGGTCCTGGGGATCATCCGTTGTCGTAACCTTAACCCCAGCTATATTTACATTGCTTTGAAGCCTGGCTAAAGCCAGCACCTGTTTCTCAATGCCCTGCTGATATTCTTTCATGGCTTCCTGTTTTTGCAGCCCGGCCAACCTTTGTCCATCATGAATAAGGCTCTCCAGTGGCGGTTCCTGGGTTCTGGCGGTTAGGGCCGGTAAATCAAATTTAAAATCCTGGTGGATTAAATTGGCCCCAGCCTCTAGAACAACTACAATAACCACCAAACCCATGACCATCTTCACATAACCCTGCATTTGGCTGTTAGGAAGCAGCATTTCCAGAAATAAAGCCATAACGATGAGGATGACCAGAACCTGTACCAGTTCTTTAATGCTTTCCAAAAACACCAACCCCTCTTTAACGTAACATGGTCATTAAATCACCCATGCCCACAACGATCGTTATAGCAAAGAAAAACAATAAGCCAACGGTGGCCACAGCTGCAAAAATACCTAGCAAGCTTTTTCCCAGACTCGTCAAACAATCCGCCATTTGTTTATCCCCCACTGGCTGAATCAAAGCCCCTGCTAACTTATAGACAAAGGCCACAGCAAAAATTTTGAGCATTGGCAGGATGGTTAAGATAAAAATGATCACAACTCCCACAATACCCACGGCATTTTTGATTAATAGGGACGAACCAATCACCGCATCCAGAGCGTCGGAGAACATCCCCCCCACCACCGGGATAAAGGCATCGGTGGCAAATTTCGCAGTCCGTATGGCAACACCATCCGTAACGGAACCAGCTACACCTTTAATGGAAAAAACACCAAGAAATATGGTTGTACACAAACCTAACACACTCATGGCTACTGTTTTTAGCAGATCTGCTAACCGGGACACTTGAAACTTTTCTGAAAGGTTGCTTAGGATGTTTAAGACCGCGGAGAAAAAAATCAAGGGAAAAACGATAACTTTTATGACTGTACCAATGGTGGTTATGGACCCAAAAATAATCGGATGAAAGATCGCCGTGGAGGCCACTCCCCCCATGGCGACCAAGAGGGTTAATAAAAGGGGCATTAATGCCTGCATAAAAAGAACCATGTTGTCAATGGCTTCCATGCCAATATTAACGGCCAGGGTAAAGGAGCCAATGGCCAGTGAAACAAGGGCCAGATAACTAACCGAGTAGGCTAATTTACCCGTGGTTCCCTTTTCAAAGGCGGACATTAAATTTTGTAAGACCGCACAAATAACCGCCAAGACCACCAGCTTGCCCAACAAGGAGGCGTTGGCTACTACTTCCTTAAAGAAAAACTTAAAGAGACCCGTAAATATATCCGAAACCTGCCAATCTAAGTCCCCTTTCATTACTTGTGTCACCAGTTCTTTAAAATTAAGCGCGGGAACCGCTCCCTCAATTTCTGAGTTAAGATGTTCCATAAACTCTTCCAGTTTGTTCATTTCCAGCTCAGCCAGTTGCCCCCCGGTGCTTAAACTTGGTTGTTCAGGTGCCGCCTGCACTGGTACCGGAGCCAGGAGCAAACATATCAATATCCAGGTATAAATGATCTTTTTGGGCAACCTTCTCCCCACCTTAAGGCACCAATTTTATTAGGGATTGCAGCACCGCCACAATAATAGGTACTGCCATCACCAGCACAATAATCTTGGCTGCAAATTCTATTTTAGAAGCCAGAGTACTTTCCCCGGCATCCCGGCAAATCTGGGAACCAAAATCCGCAATGTAGGCTATTCCTACAATTTTTAAAATGGTACCCATGTAAGCCATGCTTACATGGGCTTGGCTTGCGAGATCCCGTAGAACATTAAATACTGCTGCGATTTGCGGCATCATGATAAAAAATATGATAATGCCTGCTGTCATGGTCAATAATGTAGCCATGGGTGGCTTCTGCTGGCGCAGGATGATAGCGAGAATGCAGACAACTAAACCCAGCCCAACAATTTGTAATATATCCATAGCCCTGACCCCTTTTCTCTAAAACAACTTAAAGACCGATTTTACCTGATCAAACAAGCCCCCCAGAAGTTGCACCACCCAAAAAAGGACTACGGTTAAGCCCCCTAAAGTTGCCAAAACAGCGTAGTCATCCTTTTTGTACTCTTTCAAAAGTGTTGTCAACACGGCTGTCAACAGACCAACCCCGGCAATTTTAAAAATCAAATCAATATTGCCCATCCATCCTATCCCCTCTCTTAAATAAGGATTAGTACAACTGTCAGTCCCCCTAGGAATCCCAAATAGTTATAGACCTTGGCGTTTTTTTGGGAAGCATCTTCGGCTTTAGCATGTTCTAATTTTAATTGTTCTTTGGCCAGTACGAGATGCTTTACTTGGTCCTCCCGATCGGATACACCCAGACTGGTCCCCAATTCCATTAAAATGGCTCGGTCTGTTTTATTTAAAGCCGACTTCGGATAATACTCACCTAAGGCAATTTCCCAGGCTTCTCTGGCTGTGGCTCCCCTCATACTCATTAGTTCCGCACTGGCCCGGCTAAACAGCAGGGCTACCCTTTGGTCACAACGTGACGCAACACTGGCCAGGGCATCTGGCAGGGGCGTCGCCCCATAGGAAATCTCTGTTTCCAGGATTTGCAGGCCATTCAACAGTGATCGTATCTCGCCGGGCCTACGGCTATAGCTGCTGGCTACGGTCATGCCGATCAAGGTACAAAACACCACTACCACCATGGCACCAATTATTTTTAACACCTTTTCACCCCCAACGACCTCATGGTCCGGCCGTCAATGATGTCTTCTATCGTTCCTACTCCCCTTGACCTACTTAGTAAAACAAACCTTTGAATGGCTTTAATTTTAAAGAGGTATTGTAAGGCTGGACGATCGGCTAATTCCTCCAGAGAAGAACCGTGAACGGTGGTAAGTACCTTTACTCCGGCATTAAGAACCTCTTCCAGTGCCGCCACATCTTCCTGCCGTCCAATCTCATCGGTGGCAATGATTGCTGGTCCCATGGAGCGAAGCAGCATCATCATGCCAGCAGCCTTAGGACAAGCGTCTAAAACATCTGTTCTTGGTCCAATATCCCGCTGGGGGATACCCCTAAAGCAACCGGCAATTTCCGAACGCTCGTCCACCACACCAACGGTTACACCGGAAAAACCTAACTCTGGAATACCCTCACTGAGTCTTCGAATTAAATCCCTTAGCATCGTGGTTTTGCCACAGCGAGGTGCCGATACCAATACCGTGTGATAAAACCGCCCCTCCGGGGAAATAAGATAGGGTAAAAGATTATCCGCAGCCCCCAATACCGCCCTGGAAATACGAAAATTAAAACCGGAAATATATTTGATGTTTTTTATACCACCTTGATCCGTCAGGACTTTCCCTGTGATACCCACCCGATGCCCACCGGGCAGGGTAATAAAACCATTCCTTAGTTCTTCCTCCAGCGCATAAAGGGAACTTCTGCTGACCAGTTGAGTTGCTCTTTCTACATCCTGCTGATTAACAACATAGGCCTCAGCCAGCGAACCAGTTACTGTGCCCCTCTCGCTGACAAAACAGTCCCCCTGGGCCAACCCCAGCAGCAAAGGCCGTCCCTGCCTAAGCCGAATCTCCTCCACCTCTTCTTTAATGGACGGAGGAAGCTCAGCCAATAATTGACGCAGGTTGGGGGGAAGTAAATTAAGCACTTCATCCAAGGGTAGTTTATTGGTATCAAGAACTTGTAATTGCCTCAAAACAGACATAGTTTGTCCCCTCCCTATCCTATACATATTGTGGAAACAACCATTTTATGCCAAAAAAAAGAGTGCCAGTTGGCACTCTTTTTAGCCGTCAGCCCTCAGCCTTCAGCTTTTAGCTGTTTAGTTTTAGTTCTTATTCGAAGGTGCCAGGCAACAATCAACACCCACTAATAACCAGTAATATACACCACATCTCCCTCTGCTTTCACCTGATAGCCAAGATCCTCGACAATTAAGCGGAGGGGCACCAGGATTTGGCCGTTTTTCGCAAAGGCTGGTACATCTAGTATTTTATCCTTACCGTTAACCGTGTATTTTATTTCCCCCAGCCTGAGCATGACATAGTTATTTTCCTTGGCCAGGTACAGTTCGTGATCATTGATCATATTTAACTTGCACCCCAATGCCTCGGCAAGGTTTTTCAGAGGCACCATGGTGCGACCTTCCTTAATAACTGGTTTTACCTCAGCATGAAGGGGTTTGCCATTGATCACCACATGCACTGACTTTTCCAGACCGGGAAGCAGCTTTGCTTGCACAGTCTCTTCTTCTTTATTGGTTAACTGTTCTAAATTAAAGCTATTTTCCGGTGTTAATACTGGTACCGAAATCTCAACATTCTTATCAACCTTGGCCTCGGAGAGGATGTCCAGTCCCAGATTCAACATTTTCATGGAGCCCTGGTCAACACGAATGGTCAAGGCCGTATTTGATGTGGCATTGGTTTTGGTTTGGTCATAATCCCCTACCAGCTTAAGGCTAAAACGAATGTTTTGCTCCTTTACTACGCCACTAATCTCCATATTCATGTCGCCTGTAACTTTATCCCCATTTTTTACTTGATCAACTTTAAAATCCATTTCACCGAGGGACTCAGCGGTGGTTGGATTTTTGATACCCATATTTAATGAGAAACTTCCGGGGCCATTTTTACCCCTGGGTACGACATAGGTCAAGTTTCTAAACTCCAGGCCCGCTTCAGCCATTGATTTGACGATATCATCAGCACTGGTAACTTTATTATTATCTTCTTTAAGACCCGCCAGGATTTCTGACCTTAGCTCATCATCGCTCTGGTTGGGATCCAGGGTTGTGATGTACTTTGCCATCAGGTCGGCAAAACGTTCCGGCTCTTTTTGAACTTTTTCCATGATGCCTGCTAAACAAGCGGCAAACTGTTGTTGGTTTATGGAAATCTTTAACTCGCTGCCGTTACTGCTAATCGTGTTGTTTGGTATGGCTTCTAAAAAGAATGTAAGCAATTCGTTTTGTAGTGGCAGTATCCGGTTTATTTGGGAACCAAGCCACGGGCTGCTCCACATCTGAGCAAATTCCGGTTGATCCACATAAAGATATTGGGGCATTGTATTTAAGTCCGGTATCTTTGTGGCAGGGCTGATCTCCTTGATCATGACCAGAAAATCTTTGGTAAAGATAATTCTTGATCCATCAAGATAAAGGTCACCCTGGTAGGTTTTCCCTTGATAATTCATTTTCCACTGCATGCCCATCTGTCCAGCAGGTGCATTTAAATTATAGTCAAAGGATATCTTAGCACCCTGCATATTGGCTAACTGAGGTACCATCAGCAATGCCCCGCCAGTTAGTTCATTTAATTTGTATTCCGAAAAACCGGTGGCAGTGGATGATAGGTCCATATTCATTTCGCTGATACTGGTATTGATCTTCTCCAATAAAGCCCTTTTATCCCCGGACAACTCCCCGGCCCCCGCCGGCAGGATAAAAGAAAAACAAACCATCAGGGATAGCAACAAAATAAGATACTTTTTCATTTTAACCTCCTTTGTAATATAAAATGATTCTTCTTCTAAATTAAATTTTCTTGATCCCTTTGCAAAAACCCTTTTAATCTCACCAAAAAGAGGACTATAATCCCAATTTAGCTATGCACCGTTCGCTTTTGGCTAATGGCGCATAACTAAATTGGGCCTGTGCAAATTGCACAGGCCCTCACGTTTTCTTATAAATCGTCCAGATCAAAGATCCAGCCTTCCATGCCGGCTTCCATAAATTTCACATTATTAAATCCTGCACCCTCCAGGATACGGGCACCTTCGTAGGCCCGGGACCCCATGACGCATACGGTAACAATTTCCTTATCCCTTGGTACTTGATCCAGTTTATCTCGGAGTTCACTCAAGGTAAGTTGTTGGGTACGTTTGTCCTTAATATTGCGCATATTGAACTGATGAGGTGGACGAACATCCAGCAGGACAAAGTCTTCATCCTTCTCTATTTTAGCTTGCACTTCTTCCGGGGTATAGGTCTTAGCAATGCCATCCAACTTATTCTTCAGTGCATTACCCGCATGAACCATGGGATCAATGGGTGTATTATAAGGAGGCGCATAGCCAAGGTCTAAGTTTAACAGATCGTCCAGGGTTCCACCGTAATTGATCATGGTGGCTGCTACGTCCGCCCTCTTAGCCACTTCACCTTTACCAATACCCTGCATACCTAACACCCTTTGGCTGCCTTTTTCGGCAATCATCTTAATGATGATCTTATTGCTTGCGGGGTGATAGTGCGTCATATCAAAGGTAGACACTGTGATGGTTTCAATATCATAGCCCAGGGCTTTGGCTTGGACTTCACCCAAACCGGTGCGAGCCACGTTCATATCCATGCAGTGCAGTACGCCCGTTCCCAGGATACCTTTGAAGGTCGATTTGCCACCAAGTACATTGTCACCTACCACACGTCCCTGACGGTTGGCATAGGTAGCCATGGGAGCAAAGGCCTTTTTGCCGGTTATTATATTGGTGTTTTCGGCACAGTCACCCAAGGCATAAACATCTGGGTCACTGGTTTGCAAATATTCATTGACGGCAATTGCTCCGGTTTCACCAATGGTGAGCCCAGCCTCTTGGGCTAATTTAACATTGGGGCGTACACCCACAGCTAAAATAACTGCATCGGCATCAATGGCTCCTTTATCGGTGATTACCTTGGTTACCCGACCGTCTTCACCCTCTAACTTAAGCACCTTTTCACCAAAGCGTCCTTCTAAACCTTGTTCATATAAACTCTTATACAGCAGTTTGCCCATATCGGGATCAAGGATGCCAGGTAATAAAGTTTCTTTGAACTCTACCATGGTTACAGCACGTCTGGGGCTGAAAATGGCATCCAGGGCTTCCATTCCTATAAACCCGGTACCAATAATCACCACATCGTTCACTTCACCAGCATCCAGTGCTTTTTTAATGGCTTCCGCATCCGTGAGGTGGTTTAAACGATAGACACCTGCTAAATCAAGGTTTTCAATGGGAGGTGTAATGGGATTGGAACCTGTCCCCAACACTAATTTGTCATACTCAAAAACCTTTTCTTCACCGGTTGCCACATCTTTAGCCACAACCTTCTTGTTGGCACGGTCAATGGAAATGGCTTCTGTGCCGGTAAATACATCTACACCACGTTCAGATTTAAAGAACTCTGGGTCACGTTTTACACCATAGGAGGTAGAATACAGTTCTTCAAATTGATGAATTTTGCCAGAGAGATAAAAAGGCATGCCGCAGCCGGCATAGGATATGTACTGACCCTTTTCCAGGATTGTTATTTGAGCTTCGGGATCTAACCTACGAACGCGGGCTGCTGTTTTGGGGCCAGCGGCCACACCACCAATAATCAGTATTTTTTTGCTAGCCAAGTATCGCTCCCCCATTTCTACATTATTTAAACAATATTATTATAACTCTAATTCTAGAGAAGATTCAATAGCTCTGCTTAGTTCCTTTAGCCACCAGCCCTTAGCCCTCCGCTTTTTAATTGGCCATAGCCCACAGCCAGTATCGTCTCCTAGCCTAAGACATGCCAATAACTAAAGGCGGATAGTAAAAACCGGGACAAATAACCTGTCCCACACTGTCCCAATGGCTTAGAAAAGCTTGGCTCACGCCAGCCTATAGCGTGAGCTTTAGCTTTTCTTATGCTATCATCCTTAAAATCGTATACTTTCTGAATAGTATAAAATAAACCGAGGCAAAAAGCGCCTCGGTCTTCTTTTTCTAGAGAACATCTGAAATTTTATACTCAATTCCATGTATCCCTTTATAATACTCTGGATACATTGGACCACCGCATGATTCACAACTAAACTGTGGTGGT
>NZ_CEVWQM010000010.1:0-114862 GCF_982386235.1 Desulfotomaculum sp.
CACCAGCACATTTTGTACCCTATAACTTGTATCGTTATAGCTTACTTCTATTTCATCTGGGCGTATTCCTAACAGCATGCCATGATCCTTGCCAAGGGATTGAAAAGGTATCAATCGTAAGCGTGGAATAAAGGGACTATCTGAAAGCAATGTTAACAGTGTAGCACCATCCTGGGGCAAGCCATTGCTGTATAGTCCGGAAATTTCTCTGGGGAGTATTGGCTTAATGGCTTCATATTCAATAATCACAACTGGGTGTTGGCTTATTGGCTCTACCAACTGGTTTCCTGTGTCCACTAAAGCTTCGACGGAGACTTTATTCCCCCATAGCTTAACTGTAAGGGGAATTTTATGGTTCATTTGTCCCACTTTTTTGTGCCACAGCAAGGCACCCCATTTACCAATGCAGTAGGCGATGATGATGGTTATTACTAAAACAAACCACTTTTGATAGTCAGTTGTCATAATCGAACCCTCGGCTGTCATGCTTGAGCTGGCAGACAATAGATAATGTAAACCCAAGGATAAACCACCAAGAAAAAAGCCTGCGATAAATAAACACAAAAAATCCCTGCCAAATTTATGACAGCTGCTAAAACCAAAGGCAATCCAAACCATAACCACGGCCATCATTAATTTGACCCAAAGGCTTTTAATGATTGTCGAGCCAGGAAACAAAACCGTCAATGCATAAATAGACCCCACCGAGGCCGCGGCCAAGATTCTGAAGAGGGACAACTTATTGCCGTTAAACCGAGCGGTTAACCACAGCACCGTAAGGTTCATGACCAAATTTACCAAAATTACTTCATCCAGATAGACCACTTGTCTCATAATGATAAACCTCTACCCATGCAGCAGCAGTATACTGTCTAGTACCAGTTTATAACTTACTGTTGCAAAATATGCCAATTTTTTTGGCATCCTGAAAAATACCCTAGCATTCCATGGTGCAGGCATTTGGCCGTCCTAAATGTCTGTCAACCTGGGCGGTAGCAAAGGATCTTTCTAACATTGTTCGGACACAGGGGGACGGTTCTTTTGTGTTCGTCCCCTAGGGACACAGGGGGCGAACACAAAAGAACCGTCCCTCTGTGTCTGTATCTCCCCTAAGTATTCCTTTTTTGCTGGTGCTGTTAGCAACCGAAGCTCTTTTAACTTTCCACTTTCCAACTTTCTGCTTCCTGCAAATACAAAAAACCCTGGCAATATTATACACGCCAGGGTCAGTGAAACTTGTCAATATCTGGTAATGAATTGGAAATTTTTTACATCATTTTTCTACATAATTGGTTTTTCTTATTTAATACGAACGTTACTTACTGATGGGATCATTGATATCATTGCGATTCGAATCTTTTTTGGCAGGACCTTTGTTATTGTCTTTAAATTGTTGTAGACCTCTTATCCTGTTGAGGTCTTCCTTCCTTGTTAGGTTTTCCCTATTAAATTGCATATCCTTCATCTTGCTACACCTTCCTTCGATATTTGTTTATTTTAGTGTACCCTCGGTGATGAAGGTTATCCTTTTAAAATGCTGTGTTCATATTTATTGTTTGATTTAATTTTTGTCAGGGAATGGCCTTGACCTAAAAATAAGGCTTACCTGCCTGTGAACATGTCGTTACGGGCAGGTAAGCCAAGTTTTCTTTAGCTTCGACGGCGGAGAAAAGCCGGAATATCCAGGTCATCATGACTGGCAAAGGGCTTAATGGCCTCCATTTCCTGTTTCTTTGTTTCTTTTCTGGCAGGTATTTTATGATCAAAGCCAGTGGCAATGACAGTTACCCTAACTTCTTCATTCATTCTTTCATCAATCACAGCACCAAAAATAATGTTTGCTTCAGGATCAGCAGCTTGGGCAATAATCTCAGCAGCTTCATTTACCTCAAACAAGCCCAGAGAAGAACCACCCGTAATATTCAATAGCACACCTCTCGCCCCTTCAATGGATGTCTCTAAAAGAGGGCTGGAAATGGCTGCTCTGGCTGCTTCGGTTGCTCTGTTTTCCCCAGAAGATGCCCCAATACCCATCAGGGCAGAACCAGCATCTTTCATAATGGTCTTGACGTCTGCAAAGTCCAGGTTAATCAAACCAGGGACCGCAATCAAGTCGGATATACCCTGGACACCTTGGCGTAATACATCGTCGGCAATGCGAAAGGCCTCCACAATAGAGGTATTCTTGTCGATAACTTGCAGCAAACGATCATTGGGTATCGTAATCAAAGTATCAACCTTACTCTTTAAGTTCTCAATTCCTGACTCTGCCTGGCTATGTCTTTTTCTTCCTTCGAAAGTAAAGGGTTTGGTAACTACACCAACTGTCAGGGCACCCAGTTCCTTGGCAATCTCTGCTACCACAGGAGCAGCACCCGTTCCGGTACCACCGCCCATGCCAGCGGTTACAAACACCATGTCAGCACCTTTGAGAGCTTGCATAATCTCTTCACGGCTTTCTTCAGCCGCTTTACAGCCAATTTCCGGGTTAGCACCGGCGCCTAATCCCTTGGTCAATTTATTGCCAATCTGAATTTTACTATCACTCTGGGATAAGAAAAGTGATTGAGCATCCGTGTTCACAGCAACAAACTCAACACCCTTGAGACCCGCACTAATCATTCTATTTACCGCGTTGTTACCGCCGCCCCCAACACCTATCACCTTAATATTCGCAAAATGATCCATTGCCATTTCAAAGTCAAGCATAAGTTATCCTCCTCTGTATTATCACAATCAAGCCGCTTTGCCTTTACTAGATAAACCTGTTAATTACTCCACGCCATCCTGAAAGGCGATCCGAGCAGCGGAAACTTTTTAGAGCACCATACATTACCAGCCCAAGAGATGAAGCATAAATAGGACTTTGCCATTGCTCTTTGGGTACACTAAGTTTGGCAGGAATGCCTATCTCCACCTTGGCAAGGTTTAATTGTGAATTCGCGTGCTTCACAACATTCCTTAATAGTGCCCCACCACCGGTTAATACTAACCCACCGGCCAGAGCTTCTAAACGGAACTGCTCATTCAGCTCTTTTTGAATCAGTTCAAATATTTCTTGAACCCTGGAATGTATTATATCTAAGGCAGCGCTGGCAGGCACTTTTCTTTTTTCATGCCCCCCCACACTACTAACTTCCAATTGTAATTGAGGTTCTTTTTTTTCTAAACCGAGCAGCTTTTTAATACGTTCCCCTTCACGGATGGAGGTACGCAAACATACCGCTAGGTCGCTTGAAATATGGTCACAGCCAACGTTTAAAGTTGCTGTGTATTTCGGTAAACCTTGATCAAATACGGCAATTTCCGTAATCGTTCCACCTATATCCACCAAAACTGTCCCAATATTTTTCTGGGTATCCGTTAGTACTGCTTGGGCAGAAGCAACAATGGCAGGTAAAGTTTCTTGTATCTTTAAACCAACCTCTTTAATACTCTCTATTAACTTCTCATCCACAATGTTGGTTTGGTCCGTCAGTTGCTTAACAACGTGAGAAGCTACATAAACCGATGCCACTTTTTCGCCGGCCATATCCTGGGCCTCTTTAAGAGCTTGGTCAATGACTTTGGTCAGTGAGGTGCCATCCGTAACGGAACCCTTTCTTATGCCAATGGCAGCACACTCCCCCAGCCCTTTAACCACCGGGTAGCCGCTGGGGCTGATTTCGGCTACAACCGCTACAATTTTGGTCGTACCTATATCAAGTCCACCAATGAATTGTCTCCTGGCCAAGCCAGGCACCTCCTATTGAGAAACTGTTTACTTAAATTGTAAATTCAACATAGAATAAAAATTCCCTTTTACTTATTTATAAAATAGTTATTTTTTTAACAGATGTCGCCTAATTATGGCCAGATTCTGAAATAATCTTACGCCAAACGCCACCACAGCTGCGGTGCTTAGAGGTACCCCTAATTTCGTTCCAATATAAGCTAAGCCGGCAGCCAAAAGGATATTGCTAAAAAAACCCGTGACAAAGATATGATTATCATAGTGATCTTCCAAAGCAGCTCGAATACCGCCAAAAACCGAATCTAAGGCGGCTAACACCCCTAAGCCCAGATACTGGGCATAGACCTGCGGCAATACCACCGGGAGATTTAATCCAGCCAAAATGCCTATGGCTAACCCAGTCGCCGCCAATATGATCCCTATCCACATGGTTAGCTGGCCTCCTTAAGTGGTTTGGCATATTCCAGATTAATCCGATGAGTGTAGGCTGGAACAGTTATTTCTTCTCTTTTATTTACTGTTACGGCGACACCCCAGTCATCCATGGTATCCACCAAGCCACCCTTAATAATCAGGGCACTTTCCAATTGACCAGGGGCACCAATGGCTAAAATCGAATAGGGAGCAGATATTCTTGTGAGATTAACGTCAATAAAAGCTCCCGCCAGCCGAATCTCAGAGGTAGAGATGATACGTTGACCATTAATGGCCAAAGCTTCTGCCCCGGCAGCCCTAAGCTCGTTAATGACTCGCAGCAGGTCTTCATCCCTTACGGTAAAAAGATTTTCCCCGGTCTGCTCTTCTTCTCTGGTAATGGGAGCAAGGTTAACTTCGACACCAGGGCCCTGCATTTTAGTCATCCCCGCAAGCTGACGAACCTTTTGTAATTCCTCATGAACGGCTTGAGAGGCCTGGGGTCGGCCCTTTTCTGCCTGAGTTAACTTTTGCTCTAAATCCTGGGCCTCTTCTAGAAGGGTAACATATTCCCTGTCCAATTGTTTTAGCTCTGTGGTCAGGAGTTGAACCCGGTCTATGGATACCCCGGAATCTACCCTGCCAGCGGTTCTAAATTGAAATGCAACCATAAAACCTAATATCACAGAAACTAAAAGGATGGATGCATATAATGTTTTTTTCATCATACCACCTACTCTTGAATAGATTTAGCATGCTCAAAGGTGGTAGGGCCTGTATATTCTGCAATTTCTAGGTTATCCTTCTTACGCACGTCCACTTGTATCCCCCAAAATTTAAGTTGATCCACCACGCCACCCTTCATAAAAAGCGAGCTCTCTAAAGTTTTTGGGTTGCCTATGGCTGTAATGGTAAAAGGTGCAGACAGCCTTTTGTTTTTATTGGTCAGAATCGTTGGGCCAATACACCTTATCTCACTGGTGGCCGTTAACCTTAGCCCGTTTAAGGCAATGGCTTCGGCTCCCGCAGCCTTTAGTTCATTAAGCACCTTTAGCACATCTTCATCGTGCAGTACATAAAAATTTGGATCCTGTCCCGGAGCCAAGGGCACATCACTATCATTTAGGGTAACTTCCACGCCGGGACCTGCGACAGCCTTGATGCCGGCTATGATGCGGTAGGTTTCCAATTCAGAACGTATGACATCCGAATTGATCGTGGCTTTATTGTCTAGCTTGTCCCTTAATTCCTTAACTCTCTTTTGCAAGAGAAGCCGATCTTCTCTTTTCTCCTTTATTTCATTGGACAGGGCCTGTACCCTGGCAATGGGGGGTGTTTCATTAATATCTTTATAGGAGCGATATTGCATTGTCAGCATTAACCCAAGGACAATGCCAACTAATATAAGGCCCCATTGGTATTCTTTTAGTTTCATTGCCGGCCCTCCTGCGGCTCTTTTAAGTACTTTACCACAGGTACCCGTGGGTTTGATAGATCAATATATTGAATTTTATTATCCGATTGTTGCAGCGTGGCTAATACCTGCTGAAAAACAATCCCTTTATACTCAATATCCTTCATTAAACCCAATCTGCCCTGAACACCGTCAATGGTGTAAATGGTTATTTGTCCAGCCTTATTGAAATTTAGCTCGGATAGCTTCATGATAATCGGTCGGGGTAACTGGGAGAGAACTTTTAAAGCTGCAGGTAGGTATTCTGACTCAATGACCTTGCCTGGTCCCTTAAGTTGGATAGCTAAACCTGTAATAATCGGCAAGGCTGAGGCAATTTGGCCCCTCTGCAAGTATACCCCATCTGCATCTACTTTAATAAACCCATTTTCTACTGGAATTAAGGCCACCGCATTCCGTTCTTCAACTTCAATAATGACTTTATTGGGCAAGGCACGTTTCATTTCTACACCCTTGATAAAGGGTACAAGCCCTAATCTTTCTTCACTGGTGGATAGGTTAATCTTAAAAATATTAAGACCATTTTGCAGTCCAGAGTAACGAATAATATCTTCTTTCTTTAGTTGTCGGTTGCCATTAACAACAACTGTTTTAATTTCAAACAAAGGTGATTGCAGTAATACATATATGGCAACGGTAACCAGCAAAATAAAAAAAACACTTTGTATTAAGTGGTTATTTTTCTGAGGGGTACCTGACCGAGGTCGATACACATTGCCACTCCTTGCTTTTATTTTACACTTGTTTTTTACATTATAACGAAGAGTATGATACTTGTCCAAGACAAAACTAAAAAAAGAGTCATTAACTATTGACTCTTATAATACGTGCTCCCAGTGAATTATATTTTATTTCTATTCTTTCATAGCCGCGATCAATATGTGAGATATTACTTAATACGGTACCATTTTCCCCGGCCAAAGCCGCCAATATTAAGGCTGCCCCCGCTCTCAAATCGGTGGCCTCGACACAGGCCCCTGTTAATCGCTTTACTCCCTTTACCACCGCTGTATGGCCTTCTAAATATATATCGGCCCCCATTCTACGAAATTCTGGGACATGTTTAAATCTATTTTCAAAAATAGTCTCTGTAATTACACTGGTTCCATCGGCAATGCTTAGTAACGCCATCATTTGGGACTGCATATCGGTGGGGAAGCCGGGATAGGGCATGGTTTTAATGTCCACTGCTTTTAGTTGCCCGGTACCCTGAACACGCACCCAATCGTCCCCCACGTCCACCTGAACTCCCACTTCTTTTAATTTATAGATAACTGGGTCCAGATGTTCTGGTATGATATTGGTTACCGTAACATCACCTTGGGTAATGGCTGCGGCAATCATGTGGGTACCTGCTTCAATACGGTCCGGAATGACGGTATGGGTAACTGATCCTAATTCTTTCACCCCTTCAATGCGAATAACATCTGTACCGGCACCGACAATTTTTGCCCCCAGGGCATTGAGGAAATTTTGCAAATCCACAATCTCCGGCTCTTTGGCCGCGTTTCTAAGCACGGTGGTTCCTTCGGCCAATACCCCGGCCATCATCATATTTTCCGTTGCACCTACACTGGGCACATCAAAATGCACAACCGTTCCAGTTAACTGACTGGCATCTGCTGAGATATAACCAAATTTTTCTGTTATGGTGGCCTTCAAAGCATTTAGCCCCTTGAAATGAAGGTTCATGGGGCGAGAACCAATATTACAGCCACCGGGGTGGGAAATCTTAACATGACCGAACCTACCCAGCAGGGGGCCTAAAACAAGGTTCGATGCCCTCATCTTCCTCATTAGATCCTCTGAGATTTCCTGTGGCTGCACCTTAGAACCATCCACTGTCATAGTATTTCCTTCAAAGGTTACCTTGGCACCAAGATAGGCAAGAAGTTCCTGCATAACAAAAACATCCTTTAGCCTTGGCACCTGATGAATTGTACAAACTCCGCCAGTTAACAAAGTTGCTGCTAGAATTGGTAAAGATGCATTTTTTGATCCGTTAGCTTTAATACTTCCCTTTAGGCGGTTCCCTCCTACAATTACGAATTTCTCCACTTTATTGTCACCTCGCCTAATCTTCTCCCAACACTCTTACTTCCAGATGCAGCAAAACACCGAAACGTTCCTGCACCATCCGTTTGATTTTATCGATTAGGTCAAGCACATCCTTAGCTGTAGCATTACCCAAATTCAGTATCCAATTAGCATGTTTTGTTGATATTTCAGCATCACCGATGCGCAGTCCCTTACAACCGCAGGCTTCAATTAGCCTGCCGGCATGATCCCCCTGAGGGTTTTTAAATACACTTCCGGCATTGGGATAACCCTGGGGTTGGGCTATTTTTCGTTTAGCCAGATATTCCTTGGTTTCTCGTTCAATTTGCCACTGCTCCTTGGCATAACCCTGCCAAAGGGTTTCCACACAAATAAGACCCTGGTTTTGTAAGCTGCTGGTGCGGTAGGCAAAATCAAGTTCCTCTTTTTTTAGTACAACCAGTTTATTGTTGTGATTGACCACTTCCACCTCAACTAAAACATCCGCTGCACAACCATTGATAGCCCCGGCATTCATGACGACGGCACCACCCAGGGAACCTGGAATACCCGCAGCAAATTCAAAGCCACCCAAACCATTTTTACGTGCCACCGCCGCCAGTTCTGGCAGCATCGCACCGGCACCGGCTCGAATACGATTGCCATTAACAGAAAGGTTTGCCATCCCCCGCCCGATTTTGATAACCAAGCCCCTAATGCCGCCATCCTTAATTAAAAGATTCGAGCCATTGCCAATGACGGTAAAAGGAACCGCCCTCTCCCTTGCAAACTCCACCGCCTGACGAATATCCCCCTTATCACTGGGATCCAAAAAAACATCTGCATTGCCACCAATTTTCCAAGTGGTGTGCTTTCTCATCGACTCATTTATTCGGATGCTGCCCCGGACCAGTGACTGAAGTTCACCTGCCAGTGAAGTATAGTTCATGTCTACTTTTCCCCCAGTCTCTTTATCAGTTCCCTTCCCAGTGTGCAGACATCTCCGGCACCCATTGTTAATACTAGATCACCACTGTTGGTATTGGTTACTAAATAATCTGCCGCATCCTTTAAGGTTGGTAAATAAAAAACCTGCTGCCCTTCCCGTGGAGGAATATTATCTATAATCAATTTTGTATCAACACCTTCAATGGGCTGTTCACTGGCGGCATAAATATCCGTTAAAATAATCAAATCCGCATGATTAAAGGATTGGCCAAACTCCCTATAAAGTTGCCTGGTACGAGTATACCGATGTGGTTGAAAAACCGCAACAATTCTTCCGGGATGTGAAGTTCTAGCAGCTTGTAGGGTTGCTTTTATTTCTGTGGGGTGATGGGCGTAATCATCAACAACCTTAATGTCATCGGCTACCCCAATTAATTGAAAACGTCTTTTCGCCCCTTTAAACCGCCTCAGGTTCGCAGCTATTTCACCAAAACCCAGGTTAAAATAACGTCCAACGGCCACAGCCGCCATTGCATTTAGCAGGTTATGATACCCAGGCACCAATAATTCCAAATTGCCCAGACTTTCCCCCTGGTAATAGACTCTTCCCTCATTTATCCCGTTCTCCGTTGATAAGACCTCTATTTGATAATCCGCCCCTGAACCCAAGGAGCCATAGGTCACAACCTGGCATGACAGACCCGTTACAATCCCTCTTATGATTGGGTCATCCAGACAAACAACAGCTAGCCCTTGGGCAGGTATCTGCTCTAAAAATTGCCGAAAGGCCTTGATAATATTTTCTTTTGTGCCGTAATAGTCCAGGTGATCATCCTCTATGTTCGTAACAATGGCTATTCTAGGATCCAATAACAAAAAGGACCCATCGCTCTCATCGGCCTCTGCCACAAAGTAATCGCCCCTACCTAGTTTGGCATTCCCGCCAATGTTGCTTAAATCACCTCCAATGACGATGGTAGGGTCAAGTCCGTTTTCCTCCAAGACTAAGGCTGTCATCGATGTGGTGGTTGTTTTTCCATGGGCCCCGGCCACTGCAATTCCCTTTTTTTCCCTCATTAGTCTGGCAAGCATTTCACCCCGTCTAACAAGGGGGATGCCAAGTTTTTGTGCCTCTCTTATTTCTGGGTTAGTGTCCGAAATAGCTGTGGAAAAAACTACCGTATCCATCTCTTTGTTTATATTTTCGGCAATATGACCAATACTGCATTTTGCTCCCATTGCTTCTAAACGGTCAATCACCGTAGAATGTTTAATGTCCGAACCAGACACCTGGTAGTTGCCCATCCCTAACAATACCGTAGCAATGCCACTCATCCCAGCACCGCCAATACCGATGAAATGAATCCTTTTCTGATCTCCCCGCAATTGCTTCACTCCTTCCCGAAACAAGACTACTCCTTGGGGTGACTTTACCCCTGCGAGGGTTACTTTTCCCTTGTGGAGCGTTTCTGTAAGCCATACTATGCAGTTTCTTCGGGAGGTGTTACTGACCCGTCCCTGCCCTTCCTATCACCGATTCCTGCGTAGATTTACTAGGCTTGTCCTGTTTCATTGTAAAATATATACCAGCCATGGGCCTTGGGCTTTTGTGCATGTTTTGCTTGAGGGTCTTTAGCTCATGGCATGTTGCTTTTCCCCATGCCTCATGGCCCACAGCCCCAAAAGGCTGGTTGCTTATTTCGTCAATATTTTTTCCACGCACTTTATAATATCACTAAGTGCCTCGGGGCGTCCCAATTTTCCGCTGGCTTGGGACATATTTTTTAACTTTTCCCTGTTTTGTAGAATATCCTCAATGGCTTGCACGAGCCTTGGGCCGGTAAGCTCTGAATCCTTGATCAGCACCGCCGCTCCACGGTCCACCAGTGCCCGAGCATTGTGTTCCTGGTGATTTTCCGAAGCATAGGGATAGGGAATTAAAATTGACGGCAGTCCAAGGATGGTAAGTTCTGCTAGGGTTGCTGCCCCCGCACGACTGACGATAAGATCTGCCGCGGCCAATGCTTCATGCATATTATATAAATAGGGTTTAATTATAATATTTCCATATTGTCCCACATCAATACCATTGTTAATTAATTCCTGAATAAATTCCTCATAACCAACTTGCCCTGTGGCATGGAGGATTTGCAATCGATTGTCCCGACCAAATTTTTTAATCGTTTCCAGCATGGCCTGGTTTATTCTACGGGCACCCCTGCTGCCACCAAAAACTAAAAGTGTCAGCCGATCCTCCTTTAAGCCAAAGGAGTTTAAGGCCTGCTTTTTATCAGCCTGTAATATCTCTGGGCGAACCGGCAGACCCGTCAGGGTAATGTTCCTCTTAGAACCAAAGTATGGCAGGGAATCTTCAAAGGTAACATTAACCTGATCCACAAACTTAGCCAAAATCCGATTTGTGATACCTGGAAAAGCATTCTGCTCATGAATGAGAGTGGGGATACCCTTGCGAGCCGCAGCCATTACCACCGGACCACAAACATAGCCTCCGGTGCCAATGACCACATTTGGTTGAAAATCTTTGATGATCGCAGAGGCTTCCCGGTAGCCCTGATAAGCTCGCCAGAGTACTTTAAAATTTTCCACAGAAACCTTTCGTTGCAATCCAGAAACTGTAATCGCCCGAAAAGGGAAATGGGCCTTGGGCACAATATCAGCCTCAAGACCACGATTCGTTCCTACATAGAGTATCTGCGCTTCTGAAAAGCGGTTTTGCATGCCCCTGGCTATGGCCAGAGCAGGATAAATATGACCACCCGTACCGCCTCCGGTCATAATCACACGCAACAGTCTTCACCTCACCTTGGCGTTGTGTATTTCGATATATTTAAAATAATACCAATCCCCATCAGAGTAAATAAAAGCGATGTCCCGCCGTAGCTTATAAAGGGCAGTGGTACACCGGTTACAGGCATCGAACCAGTGACTACACCCATATTTATTAAGCTTTGCAAAGCGATACCGCTGGTGATGCCAGCAGCCAATAAACTGCCAAAGGGATCTGGTGAAGTTACCGCGATTTTGAGGCCCCGCCAGACAAACGTAATAAAAAGCAAGACCACCAGGGAGGCACCAATAAAACCAAGTTCCTCTCCTACTATGGCAAAGATAAAATCAGTGTGGTTTTCCGGTAAATAGAGAAATTTTTGTTTACTTTGCCCCAATCCCATACCAAATAAACCACCGGAACCTAAAGCATAAAGGGACTGAATGATATGATAGCCGGTACCCTGAGGATCCTTCTCTGGATCCAAAAAGGCTAAAAAACGCTGCATTCGATAGGGTTCTAAGTAAATTGCAGCACAAACTGCCAGGACCCCCATCCCCATTAGCCCTCCCAGGTGAGCAATCCTTGCCCCAGCAGCAAAGAACATAATAAAAATGGTCCCGCACAACACCACAGCCGTTCCTAGGTCCGGCTGCAGCAATATCATTCCCGCGGCAAGGCCCATGATCATGAGGTAGGGGAGTAAACCCTCTTTAAAACTCTTAATTTTTTCTCCTTTTTTGGAAAGACCAAAGGCTACAAACATAATTAAGCAAATCTTAACTAACTCTGCGGGAGAGAAATCCATAAAACCAAGATCAATCCAGCGACGTGAGCCGTTGACCTCCTTACCGATAACAGGCATTAGGACAGCCAGTAAAAGAATAAAACCCAGGCAAACGATGGGACCAATCCAGCGTTTTAGGCGGTAGTAATCAAAATGCATCATAAAAAACATGGCCGCCAGACCTAATAATGCCCATAATAGCTGTCTCTTAAAGAAATAGAAACTGTCTCCGTAGCGTACCATCGTAACATACTCACTGGCAGAAAAGACCATCACAAGTCCCACGGACAATAACATCAGTACCGTTAGGAAAAGCATAAAATCCGGTGCTCTCTTCTTTAGACGCATTCATTTCCTCCCCCCTCGCCATCGGCCATTAAAAGGTTATTCCTTTTCCTGCATCCCTAACACAAGTTCTTTAAATAAATTGCCTCGTTCTTCAAAGTTTCTAAACATATCCCAACTGGTACAGGCCGGTGATAACAACACTATTTCCCCCGGTTTCGCCTGTTTCCCAGCCAATTCAACCGCTTGGGCATAGTTTTCCACAGCATAAATCTCATGAAAACCCTGTGCCCTGGCAGCTTCTTCAATTTGATAACCATGAACTCCCAGTGTAATTAAGACCCGCACCTTTTCTTTTATCTTTTTGGCAAAGTCCATAAAGGAAACCCCTTTATTCTTTCCACCGGCAATCAAGATAATGGGAGCTTCATAGGCCTCTAAAGCTTTAATGGCTGCGTCTGGGTTGGTTCCCTTGGAGTCATTAACATATTTCACACCATCAATGGTTGTAACATATTCTAACCGATGGGCAACACCGCCAAAATTACGCAAGGTGTTGGCAATATTCGTGGCACTAACCCCCAGGGCTGAGGCCGCGGCGGCGGCGGCCAGGGCATTCTCTAAGTTATGGGCACCAGGTATCCTTAGCGAAGTAATTTCGGTTATTATTTCGGCACCTTGATCCCGCGCCACAACAATTTGGCCATTCTGGATAAAGCTTCCTTTTTCTAAGATATGCTGGCGGCTAAAAAATATTACCTGTGATGGACAATCCTTTGCTAATTCCCTTAAAATCGGGTCGTCATAATTTAAGACGACATAATCCACGGCGCCTTGCTGCTTAAAGACCCTTGCCTTGGCCTTTATATATTCCTCCATGGAACCATGCCGATCTAAATGATCTGGCGTAATATTTAAAATCACTGCGACCCGGGGAGCAAATTGCTTCGTGGTTTCTAATTGAAAACTAGAAACTTCTGCCACTACCCGATCCTCTGCTGTAAAGTTTTCAATTTCACTGATCATAGGCAAACCAATATTTCCAGCCACTAAGGTTTTAAAGCCCGCTTCCCGGAACAGTTGACCCATCAGTGATGTGGTGGTGGTTTTGCCATTGGTGCCGGTGATGGCTACAATGGGTGCCTTAGCAAAGGCGTAGGCCAACTCCAATTCCCCGATAACTTCAATATCTGCTTCCTTTGCCTGAACCACCGGAGGTACCGTTAGGGGTACCCCTGGGCTCATCACCACTAGATCGTATTGATTTCTGGCCACTGGGGGATATTCTTGTAATATCAGTGTTACGCCAAGCTCCGAAAGCTCTTTCGCCGCCTGCCCAATTTGCTCACGGGATCTCGTATCTGTCAAGGTTACTCTGGCTTGTTTAGCAACCAAAAACCTACACACTGCCTGGCCGCTCAGGCCGGCACCCACCACTAAAATTCGTTTATTTGTTAGGTCCACATTCCAAACCCCTTTTATATTACCGATTGAATTTGCTTTATGCGTTACCAATTATTCAGCCACTTCCAAACATCCTGGGAGCCTAGTAAACCTACCAGAGAAAACATAAAACTTAATAACCAGAAATTCCGTACAACTTTTTTTTCAGACCAACCAGAAAGTTCAAAGTGATGATGCAAGGGACTCATCCGAAAAACACGTTTGCCAGTGGTTTTAAATGAGACCACTTGGATAATCACCGATAGAGTTTCCAGTACATAAAGTCCGCCAATTAATATGAGAAGCAGCTCATTACGTGTCACCACCGCTGCCGCCCCCAAAGCCCCACCTAAGGCCAGGGACCCTGTATCTCCCATAAATACCCTTGCCGGATGCCGATTATAAAATAAAAAACCCACACAACCGCCCACAACGGCTGCCAATACAATGGCTGTACCGATCTTGCCGGTAACGAAAGCCAAAATAGCAAAGGCGCCGGCTGTAAATACCGTAGCTCCTGCGGCGAGGCCATCCAAGCCATCTGTTAGGTTGACACCATTGCTGGTACCCAACAAAACAAATAAGGTTAAAGCAAAGAAGGGCCACCAACCGGGATCAAAGCTGATACCAGAAGAATAGGGAATGATGTAGTCTGTCCCACGACCCAGTTGAAAGACCGCAATCACAGACAAAACCGTAGCCAGAATTACCTGCCCTATAATTTTTTCCCTTGCCTTTAAGCCCAAATTTCGTTTTAACACCACTTTAATAAAATCATCCAGAAAGCCTATCAGGCCGTACCCCAGGGTAACTGCCAAAACCACCAACCCCTCAGCCCGGCCTGGAACATTACTTTGCAGTAAAAACACCCCAACTACTGCTATGCCAATTAAAAACATCAGACCGCCCATGGTGGGGGTTCCTGTTTTGGCCATATGAGCCGAAGGCCCTTCGGCACGAATCGTCTGACCAAATTTTAATCTTTTCAGCAAGGGTATTGTAATGGGCCCCAGCAGCAGGGTAACCAATAAACTAATCCCGGCGGCCAGCCAGACCACTGTATAATCCATTTTGCTCCCCTTCCTTAAACTCTTGCCTTTTTAGTTTACTTCCATCATTGCCTTAACGATTTCTTCCATGTGCATACCTCTTGATCCCTTGATCAGTATGGTATCTCCAGCCCTGGCAAGACCCCCCAGTACTTCCATTGCCCTTGCGTTTTCCTCACACGGATAAATTTTCTCCTGGGCCAATCCCCCAGCTAAAGCACCTCTGGCAACCCACTCTGCCAGATTGCCTACCGTAACTAAGTAATCTACGGGGATAGCAGCAGCCGTCTCGCCAACCTCAAAGTGACCGGATTGTTCCATGTTGCCCAATTCATACATATTTCCCAACACAGCAATTTTACGCCCCTTGGCTGTCTCGGCCAAAACCCTAAGTGCCGCCTTGGTTGAAGAGGGGTTCGCGTTATAGGTATCATTAATGATGGTAAGACCCCTTCTTTGCAGGATTTCTAATCTGGAATGGGTCAGGGCTAACTTTTCTAAACCCTGGGCAATTTCTGTAAAATCTAGCCCCAACTGTAATCCTACGCCAATGGCAGCTAAACTGTTCATCACATTATGACTACCTGGAACAGGTAAGTAGATTTCTCCCTCACCGCCAGGATAGAACACCGTATAGCGAATCCCTGCTGCTTCGGGCCTTAGATTGGCGGCCCGCAAATCACCATCATTTCCCAGGGAATATAGCCAAACTTTTCCCTTACAGCCCTGGGCCAATTCCCTCAGGTAGGGACTATCTGCATTTAAAATGGCAAAACCCTCGGTTCCGATGTGGGCCAGCACTTCTGTCTTAGCTAGGGCAATGTTTTCTACCGAACCCAAAAGTTCCATATGTGACTCACCAATATGGGTAATCACTGCCCCGGTTGGTTTAGCAAGTTGAGCCAAAAAATCAATTTCCCCCCGCCCCCTCATGCCCATTTCAACCACCGCAGCCTGGTGGGTTTCATTCAGGTTGAGCAGGGTTAATGGAAGACCTAATTCGTTATTAAAATTGCCCTCGGTTTTTAAGGTTTTATAGCATCTATTGAGTACCGCTGCAATCATATCCTTGGTGGAGGTTTTGCCGTTACTGCCGGTCACAGCCACCACCGGAATGTTCAGCCTGAAACGGTTATCACTGGCCAATTGTTGCAAGGCCTGTAAAGTATCCTTTACGAATACCATCGGGATATCCGGGTTGCTATCGACCCTGCTGCTAATCAACAAAGCACTGGCGCCCTGCTCGATGGCCTTTTGCACATAAGCATGGCCATCCACCCTTTGACCCAACAGGGCCACAAATAAATCACCCTTCTTTACCTTACGGCTATCGGTAGCAATACCCGTTAGGACTGCCCCAGGGTTTCCCTGCAGCAGATTCCCACCGGTAACCCGGGCAATCTCTTGTATGGAATAAGTAAGCATATGGCTACCTCCAATTTGAGAGGTGAGATGTGAGAAGTTGGATGTGAGATCTTGTTCTTATTCGGCTTTGCCAAATAACTTCTTAATCTAACTTCTAACCTCTCATCTCCCACCCCTTAAATTTGCTATCGCTCAGGATGACAAAAATTTTTCATTTTCTGCTGGTGCCGTTAACATGTACAGCCCTTTTACTTTCTACTTTCCATCTTTCCAACTTTTTACTAGACCCATAGCCACAGCCATTTAGCGGGTGGCTTTCTTTTTAAGTGCTGCTGCGGCCTCTTCCCGATCATCAAAGGGGTATTTCGTGGTACCGATGATTTGATAATCTTCATGCCCTTTGCCGGCAATTACCACCACATCACCCTCCCGGGCCAGCTCAATGGCCTTATTAATGGCCTCACGGCGATCTTGCAATACCAAATATTTTTCCGGACTCATGACCCGGTTGACTCCCACTACCACATCGGCAAGAATTCTTTGCGGGTCCTCGGTGCGGGGGTTATCGGAGGTCACCACCGGGATATCGCTATAGCGGGCGGCGATTTCACCCATAATCGGGCGTTTGGTACGGTCTCGATCACCACCGCAGCCAAAGACAGTAATCAGCCTGCCCTTGGTGATCTGTCTGGCAGTGGTTAGGATATTTTCTAAGCCATCCGGTGTATGGGCATAATCCACCACCACAGCAAAATTTTGACCCTGATCAACCAGTTCAAAACGACCGGCTACCCCAATGACATTCTCCAACGCAGCAATGACAATTTCACCGTCAAAGCCCAGTGCCATACCAGTGGTATAGGCTGCCAGTGAGTTATAGACATTAAAACGACCCGTTAGTTTTAAATGAAGCCGGTGCTGTCCCCAGGGACCGCTGATCACAAACTGAACCCCCTTGGCTGTGACCTGAATATCCTGAGCCCTCACATCGACCTCTTGGTTCATTCCGTAGGTATAAACTTTGCCCCGGCTACTTTTCTTTAGTTCCCCGGCAGCTGGGTCATCTCCATTAATTACGGCATATTGAATATCCTGGGCAAAGAGTATGGCCTTGGCCGCCAGATAGTTTTCCATGGTTTGGTGAAAATCTAAATGATCCTGGGTAAGGTTTGTAAAAACCGCCACCTGATAATGAACACCGGCCACTCGATTTAAGGCCAGGGCATGGGATGAAACCTCCATCGCCACCCCTTTGACCTCTTCCTCAACCATTTGAGCAAGAGTTTTCTGCAAATCTAAAGATTCCGGTGTGGTATTGGTAACTGGCAGGATCTTTTCGCCAATTAAATTGTGTATGGTGCCAATGACGCCGGGTTTGATGCCTGCCCTTTGCCAAATAGCTGCAATCAAATGGGTCGTGGTTGTTTTACCATTGGTACCCGTTACACCCACCATCGAAAGCCTTTGGGAAGGGTGCCCATAAAACTGATCTGCCAATAAAGCCAGAGACTTTCTACTGTCTGCCACTTTAATACCACTAATTCCTTCGGGTAATTCAACATCACTTTCATAAACCACAGCCACTGCTCCGGCCGTCACTGCCTTTTCAATATATTGATGTCCGTCGGTTTGGTAACCCTTTACAGCCACGAAAAGTGTCTTAGGGGATACCTGACGGGAGTCATAGCAAATGCCTTCAATATTTATTTCCTGATTTCCACTCAAAGAAACAACGGGAATTGCCTGCAGCAATTCTTTTAATATCAATACGAACCCCCCCAACCCTTTCATTATACTTCCTATTCTTTCCATTTGAGAATGATTTATGCCAATAACTGCCTTAAAAACCCTGACCCCCCGGTACGGGAGGCCAGGGTTTCCTTGGCCCTTATGGTTTATTGTCCGTTGGTGGTTTGAATTCAACCTTTACAACGCCACCCCTGAGTAATTTGACACCTGCCGCGGGGCTTTGGGTATTGGCTATGCCAGAACCTGTGGGTTCTAACTTCAAACCCAGACTTTCCAGTAAATTTCCTGCCTCTCGTATGGTCATGCCCTTTAAGTTAGGCACCGAAACCTGTTCACCTGCTTTTTCCTGGCCTCCTCCGGCGCCAGAAAGATCTAAAATAACGGTTGTTCCTGATAATACCAAGGCACCGCTTTCTGGGATTTGGCCATAAACTACCTTACCCTGGCCCCTTGTCTCAAAGGCAAGCCCCGCCTCCCTAAGGAGTTTTTGTGATTCATCGAGGGGTAAGTTCACTACATTCGGTACGATCACTTCAATCCGTTCTTCTTCAACTTCCCATGGATTGATCTTCGGTTTCGGTAAATCCTTTTGCTCAGGAACTCCCATGTAACGGAGAATATCCTTGGCTAAGGGTGAAAATACCGGCGCAGCCACTTGACTACCATAGTAGATGCCTCCCTGAGGTTCTGCAACCATGATGAGAACGGATATTTTCGGGTCATTCACCGGTGCAAAACCAGCAAAGGATGCCACATACTTGCCACTGGCATAACCGCCTCGCTCCGATACTACCTGGGCAGTACCTGTTTTTCCTGCAGCACGATAACCGTCCACAAAAGCATTCTTACCGCTGCCCTTCATCACAACATTCTCCAGTAGTTGACTGGTCACATTCGCCGTTTCTTGTGAGATTACCTGATGAACTTCCTGGGGTCCTATGTTTTTAATGACCTTCCCCTTCTGATCTTCAATTCTTTCCACAAGCTGTGGTTTCATTAATATACCGCCATTGGCCACCGCACTAATTGCCGTAATGAGTTGAATCGGTGTTACTGCAATGGACTGGCCAATAGACATGGTAGCAATGTTTAAATTCGTAGCATCCTTTTCGGGAATCATAATACCCCTTGCCTCTCCCGGCAACCCTAGTCCTGTGGATTGCCCGAAGCCATAGGCTCGAATATATTTATAAAATTTCTCTTTGCCCAGATCAAGTCCCACTTGAATAAAACCTGGGTTGCAGGAGTTTTGTACCACTTCTTCAAAGCTCTGGCTGCCATGTCCTTCTACTTTCCAACAGCGTATTTTTCGATCAGCCACTTGGTAAAACCCCGGATCATAAAAGCGGTCACCGACCTTAACGGTATTTTCCTCCAAGGCCGAGGAAGCAGTAATAATCTTAAAGGTTGAACCAGGTTCATAGTTATACCATACCGCTGGGTTGCGGTCCCAGACACTTTGAGGTACTTCACGCCATTTATTTGGGTTAAAGGTAGGTCGATTACCCAGAGCCAATATTTTACCGGTCTTGGGTTCCATAACAATAATTACTGCCATCTTAGGGTTATAGGTAGCTACAATCTTGTCTAATTCCCTCTCCACAAAGTGCTGAATGGTCTGATCCAGGGTCAAGACCAGATTATTTCCTTGGGTTGGCGAAATATATTGGTGCAGTGCCTGGGGAATTTCCCGCCCCGCAGCATCATGCTCAATAACAATCCTGCCAGGTATCCCTTTGAGCTCCTCTTCAAAGGCCGCTTCCATTCCCATTAATCCCTGGTTATCCGTGCCAGTAAAGCCCAGGATATGGGGAGCCAGCGTTTCCTGTTTATAATAACGGCGACTCTCCTCCGCAAAGCCAATGCCTTCTATTTTAAGATCCTTAATTTTTTGGGAAGCTTCAAAATCTACTTTTCTTTTAATCCATTCAAAACGGGATTTTTTAGTAATTATTTTTTTAACCTGCTCAACATCCATGTCTAGCAGGGGGGCAATTTGGGATGCAACCTGATCCGGTTTTTCAATATGATTAGGAATCGCATAAATGGAATCGGCGCTAACACTAGTCACCAGTTCATTTCCATTGCGATCCATGATACTGCCCCGTTTCGCCTCCACAGGTACATCTCGCATCCGGTTAATGATCCCTTCTTGTCTCAGTTCATCCCCCCGTACAAATTGAATCCAGGCAAGACGAAAAATTATCAAGGATAGGAAAGCAACGGCCATTAGAAAAAGACCGGTAACCCTTCTACGCACAAGAATATTTGTTGTTTTCACCCTGATTCCTCCCCGCAGGCCGAAGGGTTATCGCCCCCTAAGTTACTTTTTTATGTCTCTTACCAAATCAAAAAAGGCCTCAATAACAGGACTTTTCCCCTTTTCTATCTTGTCACCATTGTCCCCTTCACTGACAGCTTTTGTCGTCGCTGCTTGAGGTTCTTCTAGATTGGCGGCTTTTGGTGCCTTTTCTTCGGGGTTCTTAGGTAAGGCGGCAACCAGAACCACTTCGCCGGTATCTGGTTTTACCATCCCAAGCTTCGTGGTAGCAATGGCCTCAATTCGTTGTAAAGACATTAATTGGTTAGCTTGTGTTTCCAGATATTCCTGCTCAGCCTGCAATTTAGACAATTCTTTTTGAAGTTTGCTAATTTCATAGCCTAGTTCCGCAATCTGGGAATAATAATAGGCTATGGTAACGCCGGTAACAAACAATGCTATAACACAGCAGATAACAAGGGCCTTTCCCCTGCGTATCGCTCGTTTGGAAAACCTTGGGCTGGCTTTTTTGTTCTCATATTGTCTTTCCTCTGGCAGTGAGTAGATAAATTTTTCCTGTACTACACTCAAGCTTATGCACCTTCCATCCAACCTAGAACTTAATGGATTAAATATTTAGCTTTTCAGCTATTCTTAGCTTTGCACTGCGTGCCCGGGGATTGGCTGTTAATTCTTCTTGACTGGGTTCGATGGGCTTACCCGTTATTATTTTAATTTGGGATTTTTTACCACATGCACAAACTGGAAATGCCGGCGGACAGGTACAGGGATTCGCCAATTCCTTAAAGGTTTCTTTAATCATTCGATCTTCTAAGGAATGAAAGGTAATAACACTGATCCTGCCGCCGGGCTTAAGGACTGTAACAGCATCCTTCATGGCTTTTTCCAATATGCCTAATTCATTATTAACGGCAATTCGCAGGGCCTGAAAGGTTCGCTTAGCCGGATGCGGCCCCTCTCTTCTGGCACCGGCAGGAATGGCTGCCTTAATGACAGTCACTAGTTCCCCAGTGGTGTTAATTGGTTTATTTTTTCTTTCCCTGACAATAAAGGAGGCAATCCTTTTTGCCCAACGTTCTTCACCATATTTACGAATAATGGTTGTTAATTCTTCCTCAGATAGACCATTAACCAATTCCTTGGCGTCCGTAGGTTGATCCGGTCCCATCCGCATATCCAATTCCGCATCGTGCATGTAGCTAAACCCACGCTCTGGTGTATCCAATTGGTAGGAAGAAACCCCCAGATCAAACAAGAAACCGTCCACCAAATCAATTTCCATTTCTTGCAGCACTTGCTTTAATTGGTAAAAATTACTTTTTACTGCATAAAACTGACCAGCAAATCCCTGAAGTTTTTCAACAGCATTCGCAATGGCTGCCGGATCTTGATCAATCCCTATCAGTTTTCCTGCCGGTCCTAATCGCTTTAATATTTCTAAACTATGTCCCGCACCACCTAGGGTACAATCTACATAAATACCCTGAGGATTTATCTTTAACCCTTCGATTGACTCGTTTAACAATACAGAAACATGTTTAAATTCCATTTTTATGGTTTAACCCCGTTTGATTTCGTTTTTAGTAGTTTATCCAGACCCTATCCATTATAAAAATCTATTTATTAAAGTAGGTCCACAAGGTTTTCGGCCAGTTGCTCAAAGGAAGCTGCGGCCTTGGCATTATAGTTCTCCCATTGCTCTTTGGACCAAATTTCTACCCGGTTGGATACTCCCACCACCATCGTTTCCTTATCTAATTTGGCATATTCACGCAAATTATTAGGCAACAAAATACGCCCCTGCTTGTCTACATCACATTCAGTGGCTCCGGAAAAGAAAAAACGTACAAAGGCCCGGGCATCTGCCCTGGTAAAGGGCAGTGACTTAAGTTTCTGTTCAACCTCCGACCATTCTTGCTGAGGGTAAACAAAAAGACAGTTGTCCAATCCCTTGGTGACAATGAACCGGTCGCCCAGGCCTTCACGGAAGCGGGCAGGGATTATAAGACGACCCTTTGGGTCGATATTGTGTTGGAATTCCCCCATGAACATGTTATCTTGCACCACTCTCTGGGTATTTCCCACCACTTGTTACCACTTTACACCACTTCTAATTCGCTGCACAGAAAATAAATCCCTTCTTTTTCCACGTAAAATTTAAAACTTTTATTAATTAGGAAAGGCCCAGGACCTACGGCTCATGGCCATTTTTTAGGATACAACAAAAGCACCACCGCCAGTTGCGATGGTGCTTTGCAGGGATGCCTAATCATTCTATTTTGGTTTAGCCAAGTTTAACCATATTGCGCTGCCGCCCGGTAAAGGTCGCCACCTGGCGGTAGCCGATTTCTTTTAAAATAGCAATGGCTTGGTCTAGTCCATCCCCCACTTGCTCCGGCCTATGGGCATCGGACCCCAGGGTTATTGGTACCTCATATTCATAGCAAAGCTTTAAAAAGTCTGGTGCGGGATACAATTCAGCGCAGGGATATCGCCACCCAGCCGTATTGACATCCACACAAAGGTTATTCTCCTTGATAACTTTAACTGTTTGCTGATACAGGTTATCGATCGGGACTTTGGGCCTAAAACCAAATTTTTTAATTAAATCAGGATGGGCAATGATGTCAAATAAACCGGAAGCAGCGGCCAATTGAACATGGTGAAAGTATTTGTGGTAGAGTTCGTAGATGTCGTGCTTTTTATATTCCTCTATTTTAGCTGGATCATCAAAGGCCCAATCATCAAGAAAATGTACCGAACCGAATACATAGTCGAGGGGTAAGTCCAGCAGAATATTTTTTAACTTTTGTTCCTGTCCAGGAATAAAATCCGCCTCAATACCAAGTTTAATGGACAAATCCGGGTTTTCCCTGCTGGCTTGTTGAACCTCAGCAATATAAATAGGAAGTTCTCCATCCAAAGGAGCAAAATCAGGCTCCCTCTTCTCTTTAGGAAGCCAATAAAGGGGTAAGTGTTCAGAAAAACCAAATTCTACAAAGCCCTTCCCCCTCGCCGCCGCCACATACTCAGCCACAGTCCCCACTGCATGTCCACAACGAAAGGTGTGAATATGGTAGTCTATTTTCATGGTTAACAATGCACTCCTTAGGAGGAAATTTGGTCTATTATATAACAGATTTGCTGGATAGCCATCCGCCTTCCGCTTTTTTTTTAAAAAAAGAATACCATGCATCAACTGCAACAGCAAAGATTGAAAATTATATGTCAGCCTGAGCGTTAACGAAGGATCTTCGTTTTAACCTGCCAATGAAAGAAAATCCTTGCCAACGCTCAGGCTGACAAAGGTTTTTGACAACCCGAGTACCTATTTTAAAAAGCGGCTGCCTGAGGGCTGGTGGCTTTTCTCATCGGCAAACCCTTAAAATTTCCGGCAGTAATTGGCGGGTGGCCTGCTCCCCTTGATGAATGATATGTGGTATTTTTTGAAAATCCCAAGCACCAACGCCTTTAAACAAAGGCCTTATACGAACATCTGCATTCCCGTCCAGCACATGTTCCAGGGCTTCGGATCGAATAATATCCAAAGTTTGTTCCATTACCTCAATAACATTACGGGGTACCGTAGGTTCTTCCCCATCATTACCCAGATCCACAGCAACCACAACATCCGCCCCGAGCCCCTTTAATACCTGGGCAGGTACATTTTCCCGTAAACCACCATCCACCAAAAGGAAATTCAAAATTCTTTTTGGTTCATATATACCAGGTACCGCCGTACTGGCACGAACTGCTTCCCATACCGGCACCCCGCTGATAAGTACTTGATCCTCCCGGGAAGCTAGTTTTAAGCGATCCTGCCGACTAAGAAAAATTACCTTTTTGCCACTGGCTATATCAACAGAAGTTATGACCAACTGCAGGGGAACCTTTTCAAAAACCTTTTTCCCTAGCATCGACCGAATAAAGCGTTCTATTTTTACCCCCTTCATTAGTCCCAAGGGAACCCTAAAAGGGTATGGCATTTTCAATGCGTTTAATAATAATTGAAAGGACATTGCAAAAAAACTTTCAACCGCTGCCAACTCATCAATAAACATGCCTGGTCTTAAACCTCGAACCATTTCGTCCAATTCCGAAACAGTCCAACCGGAAGCATATAAGGCTGCTACCATACTGCCAGCACTGGTCCCAGCAATCATATGGGGTTTTATTTTATTTTCTTCTAAAACTTTTAATACCCCAACATGAGCAGCGCCCAGCACAAACCCCCCACCCAATGCTAGGCCAATTTTTTTTGCCATTTCAATCACCACCTATTTGACATCATTTTATGAAAAATAGCCTAAGGTGGTGAAGCATGGAGATTTTAAATAATCCCTAATTTTCAAACAAATATTGTCAAGTAAAATTCTCTAATGGACTTTAATGTTCTGGGGACAATATAAAATGATTCTAAAAAAATCAAACAGGGAGGTAATGAAATGGATATTCAAGGGATCAAACAACAAACCCCCGGTTCTAAAGGATGCCTATGGCATTGGGGAAACAATGTCACCCTGCCGCAACTAAGGTTAGGCCATATTCCCGAGGCAGAAAGACATCCCCTTACTCAAACAGCTAAATAGGAACAGCCTAAAAAGGGAGTGGCGCCACTCCCTTTTTATCTTTTTACGGACAATATATATTAACCAAATCTTACTTTTTATAAGAGGGATTGACAACTGATTAGCTAAGGACTATACTAACTTTAGAAATGATAACCATTTTCATTTATATTCTGAATGCTACATGACAACTATTTTTTTAAATTGACGTTGATAATGATTCTTAAACTCAAGCAAAGGAGTTGATTGATATGACCCTTGACCGTGTAAAAAGAGGTCAGTCCTTTGTAATCAAAAACATTACTAATGAATTTATCCGATCCCAAGCTATCCGTTTTGGCATTGCTGAGGGCGAATGGCTGACATGTGAAGAAGTGGTTCCGGCTGGTCCCATTGTAATTCGCAAAAACCGCCAACAAATTGCCATGGGTCGTCAATTAGCCAAGGAAATTGATATTGATCTGAATTAGCCGTCAGCTCAAGAACCTGCTCCTACCCCCAAAAAAGGCCGGGTTGATGGCTAAATTAACTGTAATTAATCATGTAAAACCACCACAAAGGGTGTGGTATCGAATGAAGGAAAAGAGTAAAACAACATGCAATTTAACCAGGATTTGCCCCCGCTGTGGTTATCCCATGGAAATATTCACCCTGGTCTGCCCCCGCTGCCGCGAACCAATCCCCGGCGGTTGCTCGGGTAATTGCTCCAAATGTGGTACGAAAAAGTAAAGGTTAAGAGGAAACGGAGTGTCGCAAACCACTTTTTAGTGGGGAAGCGACACTTCTTTTTAATAGCCGTGAGCAGAAAGTTTAAAGTAGAAGGTCTTCACCGACATAGAATGATAATTTTGTATCATCCTGAGCTGTAGCGGGGATCTTTTCTAGCATCGGAAGGCTGTCCCCAAGATTCTTCGCTACCGCCCAGGATGACAAGATTATTCTTCCTAAACAATAAAAAACACAGCCTTGTTCAGACTGTGCCATAAACTACTCCATCACCTTTTCTTTAATTACAACTTCCACCCGACGGTTTTGGGCTCTCCCCTCTGCCGTGGTGTTTTCTGCAATGGGTCGGTATTCTCCATAGCCCACGGCTACAAGTCTATGGGGACTCAATGCTGGGTTTTCCAGGAGAATTTTCATACAATTGATAGCCCGTTTGGAACTAAGATCCCAGTTGGATTCAAACTCCCTGGTATTGATGGGTTGGTTATCGGTATGGCCAGAAACCAGAATTTCGTATTTGGGATACTGTTGCAAAATATCGGATATTGCCACCATAATATTCCGGGACTGTGGCTTTACCACGGCACTGCCGGAGTCAAACAGGGCACGATCCCTAATGGTTAAAACAAGGGAAGTTTTGGTAATATTTGTTTCAATCTCCGCGCCCATATGGTTTTCTTGAATATATTGATCCATTTGCCTTTTTAATTGCTGTAATTCGACAATGGTATCCTGGGAAATCTGATTTTTATCAATCAATTGTTCTGACATGTTTTTAGAATCCATAATCCCCGCCCCGCTGTTTAAGGCAGCATTTAAAGACTCCTTCATGGCATTAAACTTATGATTATCCACCGTACTGGAAGCAAATAATACAATAAATAACGCCAGCAGCAGTGTTAAAATATCGGCATAAGGAACCAACCAGCTTTCATCCATGTGTTCCTCATGCTGTTCCCTGCGTTTCTTGGACATTATTTTCCTCCCTCTCAGCTCTCCGTTCGGACACAGGCAGGTAGACCAGCAGCATTTGTTCGATAGCCATGGGAGATTTGCCAGCCTGAATGGCCAGAACCCCTTCCACAATCATTTGCTTAATTTCGATTTCTTTTCTGGATATGCGCTTTAGCTTGTTGGCAATGGGGTGCCATAAAACATAACCAGTAAAGATACCTAATAGAGTAGCCACAAAGGCCGCAGCAATGGAGTGGCCAAGTTTTTCAATATCTGATAAATTACCTAGGGCTGCAATAAGACCTACCACTGCACCCAAAACCCCTAGGGTAGGTGCATAGGTACCGGCCTGGGTGAAAATAAGTGCCCCCACTCTGTGTCTTTCTTCGGTGGCATAGATTTCTTCCTCCAGCAGCAACTTCACATATTCCGCATCCCCACCATCGATCACCAATTGCATGCCGTTTCTAATAAAAGGATCTTCAATACTTTCTAAATGACTTTCCAAGAACAGCAAACCTTCCCGCCGGGCAGTGGTGGCCAGAGCCATAAAGCTATGGATTACCTCTCGTTTGGGTGTAATCTGGGGTTCTTTAAAGATAATCTTAACAAGTTTAGGAACCTTTTTCAGTTCATCCATAGGGAAAGCATTTAAAACGGCGGCGGCAGTCCCAACTACAATAATCATAATGGCAGCAGGGTTCCAGAGGGCCATCAGACTGGCCCCCTTTAGGACCATACCTGTGCCGACAGCCAAAAAACCTAATGTTAGACCGATAACCGTTGATTTTTCCACTTTCTCACACCTCATTAACTATTACAGGCGCTAGAATTTCTAGAGCTGCGTCATTGGCAAATTAAATCTGCCTATTTTGTCCAGGCAGATTTATCTTTGGGAGATTAAATTCACCATCAAGCAAAGAATTTCCTTCTATATGTATAAGTTACTTTATGTATAAGTTACTTTTTGCCTTCAGTCCAGGGTTAACCTGGAAGCATCCAATCAAAACTGCTTAAAAGCTGATAAACAAAAAACTTATTGACAATGGTTCACAATAGTTATAAGATGGTTTTGAACAGATGTCAATAATTTTTCAGGGGGTTAAGCACCCTCTACATATAAATCTTTTTACATAAGGGGAGGAAAAGTCATGGGCAATGAAAGCAACAATTGTTCAAGTTGCGGGGAAATGAACGAAGGAACCTGCGGTGGAGAAAAATGTAGTGCACCGCCTAAACTCTATCCCGGTGGTCAAAGTAAAATTGGCCGTGTCATTGCAGTAATGAGTGGTAAAGGTGGCGTTGGAAAATCTTCCGTTACTGCTTTAATGGCAGTAAATTTACGTCGCATGGGCTATAAAGTTGGGGTTTTAGATGCAGATATAACTGGCCCAAGTATCCCCAAAATGTTTGGGGTTAAAAGGGTTCCGGCAAGTCAAGGGCTGCTGCTTCCTGCCGTAAGTACGAATGGTATTAACATTATGTCTTTAAACCTATTATTGGAACAAGAAGATGAGCCGGTTATCTGGCGTGGCCCAATTATAGCCAATGTTGTTAAACAGTTCTGGACGGATGTAAATTGGGGTGAAATAGACTACCTCCTGATTGATATGCCCCCTGGTACCGGAGATGTTCCCCTTACTGTCATGCAGCAGATTCCCATTGATGGAATTGTAGTAGTCACATCACCGCAGGATCTAGCTGCGATGGTGGTCAAAAAAGCTGTCCGCATGGCCGGGATTATGGAAACCCCACTGTTGGGCTACGTTCAAAACATGGCCTACGCCACTTGTCCAAAATGTGGTGAAAAATTTGAGCTTTTTGGTAAAGCCCTCCAAAAAGGAGATACTCTAAATGATTTACCCGTGTTGGAGGTTCTCCCCATTCAGCCAGAGTTTAGTCAGCTATGTGATAAAGGCCTCGTGGAAGAATCTAAAACAAAAGCCTTTGAGGATATTCCCAAACTAGTTAAAGTAAATACAAAGGTTAGTTAATCGTCTTTAAACCAAACCAGTGAAGTTGAGAAAGGTTTGTTCTATGATACGGTTTCGATGCAACCAGTGCGGAAAAATCGTGGAATATCTCCGCAAATTTTATAAGGATTCCACAAAACTTACTTGTAGTTGCGGAGGAAAATTATTACCCGTCAATGCGAATAGCAATGCAAATATGGAGGAATTAAAGGGATCATTGAATGAAAAAAACCGCGATGGTAACCATCATCATTAGTCTCTATCCTTTCTAGCGGCTAAGGTTGGAAATTCACCTTCCAACCTTAGTCTTTTTTTATTCTCTAGACTAATCGAACATTCTGCTGCAAATCATCAGCATACTTATCAATATATAATTTGCCTGATGTATCCAAACTGGCCAGACTTACCTCTTCAATCCTATCGATTCCTTGCATATCTAATTGTTTATACAGCCACTGCTGGTTTAATCCATTCATCTCTAAATTTTGTATAATCACCTTACCATCTACAATGATTTCACTTGATAAACCTTGATACGGTGTAGAGATGTTCAAATCACTGGCTGTCAGGGGCTGTCTGTTACTTTTTAACAAAACACTTATTTTGCCATTTGGCTCTAAAACGGCGAATTCTACATCGGAGAGATGGAATACATTTTTCTCCCTAAGCTGCATAATTAAATTATCCATATCGTACCGTTCTTTTCTCATATTCTTTTCTAGTATTTTTCCATTTTGCACCACAACAATTGGTTCGCCTTCCAACAATTTGCGAACAGGTCTGAATTTCAAGGATAGTAAACTACTTAAATAGGTAAGACCACCAAAGATAACGATGGCAATGATATAGTACATGACATTTTCCTTATGATCGGAGGCCATTTCGGCGGCAATGGAACCAATGGCAATGGCATTGGCAAAATCACTGGCTGTGAGCTGCCCCATCTGCTCCTTACCCAATATCCTCGTTACCAACAAAAGACCAAAAAAGGCGCCAATCGCACGTAGTGTAATTTCTAAATAGGGTTCCATACTTTTCACTCCTGATCTGTTAGTCTAGTATGACCCAAGCCTTGCCCTTGTATTAATATAATATAAATTTAAAGGGGGATGATCTCCTAGGCTTGTGACCAATTTATGCTAATGGCCATGCCTTTAAATTAAAAACCGCTTAAAACTTGAAGTTTTAAGCGGTTTTTTCGCATCGTCCCTTTATCCGTTTATATATTTCCCTTTTCCTTACAAGCATTACAATAACCAAAAATCTTTAACTCATGGTCTGTAACGGTAAAGCCATGATCCTGTGTTACTTGCTTCTCCAACACCTCCAGGAGATCTTCGTTGATCTCAAGGATTTTGCCGCATTTTAAACAGATGGCATGGTGATGGTGATGTCCTTCACTGCTGTCCCCGTATTCATAGCGTTTACGCCCATCGCCAAAGTTTACACTATGAACGATTTCATGCTCCAAAAACAGCTCTAAGGTTCGATAAACAGTGGCCAAGCCCACGTCCGGGGCCTTGCGTTTAACAAGGGTATAAACATCCTCTGCACTAAGGTGTTTGTCCTTGTTTTCTAACATAACCTTCAAGATAATCTGCCGTTGAGGGGTTAACTTATAATCGTGAGACCTTAACTTATCCCCAACCTGGGTTATAATTTTGTTCAAAGGAAAGACACCACCCACGCTTTTTTCCAGTATATTGCTTTTTAACAGGGGTGTCAATGTACTTATTGGGGCTCTGGATAATTATAATACTTCCTTCTGCGGGCTAATCTTTGCTGTCTTTTTCTTCTTAAGTAAATCCTCCTGCGCAGCCAAAGAAAAAACAACAACAATGGTAAACCCCATTTAAACCAGGTTGTTAGCGTCATCTTCCAATCCCTTTGTACTGCCGCATGGGCCACCAGGGGAACCTTTCCCACGATCTCTTCCCCTTTTCGGATAACCACTGCCCCTAAAACCTCGCCCTTGGTGACGGGTGCCGACACTTCCTCATCCGGTTCAGTGGTTACATGGAGGTCAATGTTACCTTCTTTGGGAAAAGTATAATATAAATCATTCTTAGTCAATAGTTTGACAGAACCTTTACCATGCTGTACGGGTACATCAGCCATTACCTGACCACCCTTGACTAATTGCCTGCTGGTAAAGTTGGCAAAGCCATAATCCAACAATTTGCTTGCGTCAGTCCATATATTAAAACCTTCGCTGCGCAGAACCACGGCAATAAGCTCCATGCCATCTCTTTCGGCGGAAGCGATAATGCACTGACCCGCCTCAACCGTGTAGCCTGTTTTTAACCCAGTTGCACCCTTATAACCATACGTTTTGCTCCATAAAAGCTTGTTATGATTAAAAAGGTGTTTTTGGGCCTCGGGATCAGCCCTGGGAATTTCGTGATTAATGGTGGTAATAATTCTGCGTAGGTCTTGATTCTTTAGGGCCTCTCGACCAATCAAGGCTAAATCGTAGGCAGTGGAATAATGTTCTTTACCGGGCATACCGTGGGGATTCGTAAAATGGGTACCTTTGGCACCAATTTGCTTCGCCCGTTCATTGGACAGCTCGGCAAATTTATCCACTGAACCTGCTATGTGCTCTGCAATGGCAACCCCTGCATCGTTGGCAGAGTTTAACATTAAGGCATGGAGTAGTTCCTCTAGGGTCAGTTGTTCCCCTTCCTGCAGCCAAATGGATGTTCCGCCAGCCTTGCTTGGATTGGGGCCAATGGTAACCTGCTCAGTCAATTGGGAGCGTTCTAAGGCCAGCAAAGCTGTGAGGACCTTGGTGGTACTGGCGGGGTACATTTTTTTGTGTTCTTCCTTGCCATATAACACAGTACCTGATTTGGCATCCAGTAAAACAGCTGTTTCTCCAACAATTTGAGGTTCCCCGGCCAAGGCCATGGTATTAAAAGGCAATATTAACAACATAACGAAGAGAATACGGCAACCTATCTTACACACAACATCACCTGCTCCTAAAGGATCTGGGAATAATTGAACTCAATCCTAAAATTATAGCCAGCCCTATTAGAATGACACCTCCTAACATCGTAAGGGGTTCTGCCGACGGAAAATTGCTGATAAAAAAGGCCAATGATTGATTGATTAGACCACCCAAAATAAATGCTAGAATAATAACACCAACCCAAATGGCAGTTCCTTCCTTCCAACCCCGCTCTTTATAAATGACCATGGCCGAGGCAATACAAGGAACAAACAGAGTGATGGTGGTCAGGGCCACTAGTTTTTGTATATCCGACATGGGAAAGGTAAAAAGACCAGCTGTACCAAATTCCCGTCGTATGACCCCCATGATAAAGCCACTGGCTGCCTCTTTGGGTAGTCCCAACCAGCTTACGGTAAGGGGAACCAGTGCATTTTCGATGGCCTCTAAGATCCCCGTCACCTCAAGTAAGCCAAGGACTAACGCTCCTAAAGCAAACAAAGGAGCCGCTTCTGTAATAAATTCCTTGCTCTTGTTCCAGGTTTTTTTAAAGACGTTACCCATACGAGGCAAACGCAAGGGAGGAAGATCAATCCAAAGGGAAGAAGACTCTCCAGGGATAACCTTATCTAACAAAGTTCCTCCGGCAATAAACACGCTAAAAATTAGCATACCATATACCACGGCAAAGCCAGGGCCCAGCCCGGCCAACATCGTGGCAATAATAGCTAATTGAGCGGAACAAGGAACTGTCAAGGCCAGGATAATCGTGGCTATGCGTCGTTCCCGATCAGAACCTAGCAAACGTGTGGACATTAAAGCCATCGTTACACAACCAAAGCCCAATACCAGAGGAATGACAGCTTGACCATTTAAACCAAAGAAGGTTAAAATGCGATCCAATAGGGTTGCTATCCTAGGCAAATAACCGGTATCTTCCAGGAGAGCCAGGACAAAATTAAAACCTAACACTAAAGGCAACAATAGACCAATTAAATAGGTAACGGTCATGGTGATAACGCCAAACTGCCCTACCAAAATTTCATTTACCGCTGTGCCAGGTGCCACTACCTGGCCAACCATTGCCTTAGCGAGGGGTTGAAAATACTCACCCATAATAAACTCTTCCGTAAATGCTACCACAGTTTGGGCCACAAAGACACCAATAAGTTGATAAAGCAAAAATAAAGTTAATAATAACAGTGGGATACCAGTAACAGGCTGAATCATCCAGCGGCTTAGCCGTGAGCCCAAAATCTCCCGCG
This sequence comes from Desulfotomaculum sp., assembly GCF_982386235.1. Lineage (NCBI taxonomy): Bacteria > Bacillati > Bacillota > Clostridia > Eubacteriales > Desulfotomaculaceae > Desulfotomaculum > Desulfotomaculum sp. The sequence continues at coordinate 32,793 of NZ_CEVWQM010000010.1, forward strand.
TGCTAGTTTCTCTAACGGACATCGATACCACTTTATTGATCCAATTCCGTCTTTCCGTGTAAAAAAGTGTTCGATAAGGACCCGGTTCAACACCATTTCTTGCTGAAACAATTGGGTCACCTTCCAGCACTAGCAGTTTTTCAGCGCGGGATATGGTATCAGGCAATTCTGCCAATTTTTCTTCCACCACCGACAACACCCGACCAGACTTAGCCTCATGGATGGCTTGCCGCACCTGTTCCAATCCCTTTTCTTCTACTGCTACGGTGGCAATCACCGGAACCCCTAAAAGTTCCTTTAGCACCACAATGTCTATTTTGATGCCCTGATTTTCAGCCTCGTCCATCATATTTAGGGCAACTACCACCGGACGCCCAGTATCAATGAGCTGCTGGGTAAGAAATAAATCCCTTTCCAGATGCACCGCATCGACAATATTAAGCAATATATCCCCATGCAAAACAATATCCCGGGTAATTTTTTCTTCCTCGCTAAAAGAGGAAACTCCATAAATACCCGGGGTATCGGTTACGGCATCCTGGCCGCAGCGTCCACATATAACATTTGTTGTTGTCCCGGGAAAGTTTGCCACATCCACATAACTTCCCGTCAAGTAATTAAAAAACAATGATTTACCCACGTTCGGATTACCCACCAAAATGATATTTCTTCCGCTAACCCCGGTGGTGGGTGTTTGATTATATTGCATTCTTTACCCTCATCTTATATTCTTAGTAACTAATCGGTTGCACGGCAATGCTTCGGGCCAATTCCCTGCCGATGGCAATTTGCTGTTTAAACATACCAACCACTACAGGACCTGCAGGAACAACCTCTTCACAGGTCACAATGGCCCCCTCGGAGATACCAAACCGGATTGCCTGAGACCGGATCATTTCATTGGGAATATTCATTATTTTAATTCTTTGCCCTCTTTTGCATTTATCGAGTGTCATATTATTTCCTCCATGGCTTTTATAACAGATAATGGTTATCAGTGTCAATTTAATTATAATTGCCGATGGCCTACAAGGCAAGGTTTTTTTGGTCCGAGCAAGGTGACAACGCCTTGGAGTTTTGCTAATAGATTATGTTATATTAGGTAATAATAGTTTCAGAAACAGAAAAGGAGGCATTTGATATGGCTGATATGAATTGGGCAGGTTTGAAAACCGTGAATCTATCCGGGGAGCAAATGAGCCTATTGGGTGCTGCCCAAGCTGAAATAAATACTCTGTCAGAGGACAATCAAAAAATCATTTTAATTCCTGTGATCAAGGAAAAAGCATAGGGAGGCACGGGCCTCCCCAAAAAATCTAGCGTATTTGTTGATTAATCGTTTGCCAAAAAGTGTCATCCTCAAAACCAAGACGCCAAAAACCAACACCGCCCAGTTTATATGATTTCACAAGTCCCATTTTAATGCCAAGACTATATTTATTCTCAAACCAGACTTCATGCTTTTCGGTACCCTTCCAGTAATAAAAATAGGGCGTGCTGCTGGTATTATCCCAAAGAATCTGGGCACCCCTTTGATTGACTAGATTATTGACGTCTTTCCACTTAATCGATTTTGTTTTGGCCTGGGACGACCAATCATAGCCGTAGCCTGCCAGACCCAATAAAATTTTCTGCGAGGGCATTTGTTTAACAGCATAGTCTAATACACTTTGAACCCAAGGCAATGAGGCAACTGGCCCAGGAGTTCCACCAAACCAATGTTCGTCATAGGTCATCAGCATCACGTAATCACATGCTTGTCCCAACTCGTTGTAGTTGTAGGCACCAGACCAATTATTATTTCGTTGGTCACTATTTTTAGCTGGTACAGCAGCAGTAAGCAGATAGCCACCGGGTTTTAACAATCCCTTTAATTCCCAAAGAAATTTGCTATAATCATCTCTATTCCGGGGGGGAACAGCTTCCAGGTCTATATTTACCCCGGCATAACCATGTTTTTTAACCAACGAGGTAATATTATTGGCTAATTTCCATCGTTTATTGGGGTCGCCCAAGACCGCTGCTGCGGAACCCGAGTCAATCCCACCGTTATACATATTATGTACGACAAGTAAAGGCTTTACCTTTTTTTCCTTGGCCTCAGTAATACCCTCTGAGGGGATGAAATCCGTAATTAAATTACCATTACTGTCAACGCGAGCGGTAAATGTTGCTATGTAATCCATATAGTTAGCATATTTGGCCAGGGAATGATATGAATCTTTATCCGTATACCAATCCTTGGAGTAATACCCCATTACCACTGGCTTTGTCTGTGCTGCCTCGACCGAAGTTGAGAAAAATATAAAATTAAAGGATAACAGGTACAGAAATAGTAAACCATAGGTTGTCAACTTTCTTTTTGTCATAATTCCTCCTGCCAAATTTTTATTGGGCCCCAGGCCCTATCTAAAATCTTAACAGGAAGTAAATCTTTGATGAACCCCTATAATGTTACCATTTTTGTCAATTGGCACCTGTAATTATGAAACTTTTCTTAACCAATGCTATTATTCACAACGAAGCAAGGATTTACAAAATCCATTAGAGAATATATCATGTATATTTGTCTGTAAAGTATGTTTTGAGGTGAAACTATTGTCAGAAATCTATTACTGGCTTTGGCTAAATAAAATTCTCTTTGCTCCTTTATCTGCCTTTTTGATTGCCCAATCAACGAAAGGAATCCTGGCAAACATCCAAAGTAAAAAATGGGGCTGGCAAAGATTCTTTGAGGCCGGTGGTATGCCCAGTTCCCACTCGGCCATGGTAACAGCACTGGCTACCGCTTCCGGGCTGCAATACGGTTGGTCTTCATCTCTCTTTACCATCACTGCTATTTTTGCTCTCATTGTAATGTACGATGCCATGGGTGTTAGGCGGGCAGCAGGAATTCATGCCAAAATTTTAAACCAGATGCTGGAAGAAATGGGACGTCAGGATGGAAAACAAAACCTTAAGGCACTGAAAGAATTAATTGGCCATACCCCTGCGGAAGTTTTAGCCGGGGCGATCATTGGGGTTGTGATGGCTACTGTGGTCTTTTAGCCGGCCGCCTTTGGGGTAGTAGATGGCCTTGGGCCTTGGGCTCAAAGGCTTTCGTTAAGTATAACAATAAGGGGTCTCATGAATGGAAACGGCCCCAAAGAATGACAAGCACAAAAGCTGAAGGCGGATGGCTGACGGCTGATGGCTATTACGGGGAGATACAATTTTGCTTAGTTCACTAAACTTAACGCCCAGGGATTACGCCTTTGTTACTTTGCTATTTATCACAGAATTAGCCAGAAGTGCATTTTTCCTGACCTTTTGGCCATTATATTCTGTTAACTTCCTTGGCTTTTCAGTTTTTGCTGCCGGTCTTGTGGTATCTGGACACTATCTTACGGAAACTCTACTCAAATCCTTGGCCGGTTCCCTATTGGATAAACGCGGGCGGCCTGTCTTGCTGCTGGGTCTGTTGATTAGCTTTCTTTCTTTATTGGGGCTGTACTATGCTAAATCCTTATGGCCTGCTTTATTGCTATCGGGTATGTTTGGCCTCGGCTTTACTCCTGTCTGGCTTGCTGTTATTAGCAATGTTGCCCCAACCGGTTGCTCCGATCGGGCTACCAGAATGGGGCTTGTTTTTTCTGCCTGGCTCCTGGGCATGGGTATCGGACCTGTGGGAATTAATTTTATCCTACCCCTAGGCTACCAGGACACCTTTATTATTTGCATTATTTTATGGGGGCTTAGCTTGATCATTGGTTTAACGATCCCCTTTGCCATCAAAACCACCCATATTAATTTTACGATTCTGGGTCAAGTAAAAAAGCTAGCTTCAAATCCGATGGTGCTTCATGTATTATTACCGGGTATGTTTTTACAGACCTTGGCAGCCAGCCTACTGCTGCCCATATTACCCCTCTATGCCACCCAGACATTGGGACTAACCTCCCAACAGTACGGTTTACTGTTAACAGCTGGTGGTGCAACAGCCGTTCTCTTTCTGATCCCCATGGGCAGATTGGTCGATCGTTTTTCACTACGCAAACTTTTATCCCTGGGTTTTCTTAGCAGTGCTATTTTATTGCTGCTTTTTCCCAGCATCTATCATCTAAAAGCCATTGTGTTATTAGTTATTTTGGTTGGGTTTTCCTACGCCATCATTCTTCCAGCCTGGAATTCCCTCTTGGCCAAGGCAATTCCCGCTGAGCAACAGGCAACTGGCTGGGGTATTTTTACAACCATGGAGGGGCTAGGCATTGCGGTGGGTCCCTCACTGGGCGGGGCCATTGCCTCTCTGCTTTACCCGGCAGGAACCATTTATCTCAGTGCCTTTGTCCTTGCCTGCATGGGGTTGTTTTATGTATTCTATCCCCTGGATGATATACTAACAAAACAGGAGTGATAAAAAATGCCCTTTAACGTTTTTGAACTTGTGGGCATAATAATTTTTTTCTATATGTTGTTACCAACCTTTTTAGGTAGAATTCTTAGGTTAGGGACCTATGGCCGGGGAAGCAAACACCGGGATAAAGTGGCCCTAACCTTCGACGATGGGCCAGATGCTTACTACACTGCCCAGGTATTGGATATACTTGCCCATTATAATGCAAAGGCAACTTTTTTTCTGGTGGGTAAGTATGCCGAAAATCACCCAGAATTAATTCAGCGCATTACCGCGGCAGGGCATAGCCTAGGTACTCATGGCTATAGACACCGTTTTGCTTGGTTTCAGGGACCCCTCGCTGCCATTCGGGAAATATCCCTGGGACGCAGATCGATCCAATCCATCACGAATAAAAGGCCACCGTTTTTTCGTCCCTCCTGGGGTGTCTTTAACCTTGCAACATACCTTTATATCCTTTTTACAAAAGATAAGACCATCCTTTGGAGCTTTATGACCTGGGATTGGGATTCTAAGGCTTCACCCGAAAGCATTCATAGAATGGTAGCAAATAAGGTTAAGCCTGGCTCCATCATTGTCTTCCATGATCATAGCGCAGGATTTGGTGCTGCACCCGAAGGCCCTGCCCGAATGGTGCAAGCCCTGCCGATGATTTTACAAGAGCTTAGGGAAAGGACGCTTGAACCAATTAATATGGAGGATTTTATGCGTTACCAAGGTCCTGGTTTGGTGAAGAAAAACCTGCGCAGACTATGGCAGGTTTGGGAGATGTGCTTTGCTCGCATGGCTGGCCTGAAATCGGCGGGCAATGATGAGCATGTTTTATTTCGTCTTGCTGTAAGAAATTACCGAGGAAAAGTAATGCAGCTACCGGATGGTACTCTATTGGCCCCGGGGGACAGGGTAATCGAACTTCATCTCAATAATGATTTTCTACAAAAACTTACAACAACTGGCCGTTCCCTCGAGGCAACGGCCATGGCCCTCTTAAGGGAGACCCGTCGCTCCCTGCCACTGCTGGCCCGGACTATTTCCCAGGACCCAGCCTGTCAGGGAACGAAGGCCCTGATTGGTATTACTATGATTCATAGAGGAACCACACAATTGGGATTTACGGTCTACGACCTCTCTCCCTTTATTCGTTTTATGGTAGCTTGGTACCAGCGTTGGCTGCTCTTTTTACTGCATCCAGGTGGATTATCCCACCTGCGCCGTCAGTGGAGCAAACTAGTACCAAAAAAGGTAGTCATTTCTAAGCAGGAGCTTCTTAGACGATATTTGTAACCTAGCCTTAGCGAACGACTACTGCAACGGAAAAACCAAGCCAGCCAGGGGCATCAGCAGGGCTTGATAATCGGGCCCATGTTTTTGAATGACCATTTTTTCAGCCGTCGACCAATCCAAGGCATTTTTAAGGAAGGGCACGGGATTTTTCATTTTGGCAAATTCAGAGATGATAATGACTTCTTTATTTTTTAGCTCCTGACATAGTACATAGGCTTTATGACCCCCTAGAATGAATTCATGCTGTTCAAAGTTTGAAACAATTTCTTCCGGACGATTTCCCCTCATGAGCCATTCTTTAAATAATGGCTCACCCAATCCCTCCTTACACTCCCCGATCAAAACCAGCGTTCCCCCGGACTTTAGCAATCTAGCACCATTTACCAGTGCCTTTACGGCTTGGTAAAGGTTTAAATCTCTGGGATAACCCCCAGCCCCGGCTATTACCACCTCCGCTGGTTCAGGGAACGGTAAACGGTAGATAGCACCACAGTACTGACAGCCTTTTTGCCATGCTTTTTCCAGTTCACCGGCAAAGCACTTGATAATCCTATTTTGATCATTCAATACCACATGTAGACTAAAGTCCACACCCAGCAACCTTGCAGCAGCCAGTATTTGGTTGGATATGGGGTTGTTCTGAATGTTCCCCGGTCCCACCCTGGGTCTGGTCATCATGCTGTGGTTTGCTGTAATGGTTGATCTACCAGCCACACCCGGCAAAATCATCTTAGGCCCACCTGAAAAACCAGCTAGGTTATGCGGCATAATACAGCTTGTAACAATAACGAACCCTGCCTCTGCCACCTCTTTGTTGATCCACAACTCCGTACCATCATCCAATTTCCCCACACTCACTAGGTCTTTATCGCAGTCATGGTTAATGAAAGTATAACTTTGGGCTAACGGACCGAAAATTTCTTCGATCTCTTGCTTTGTGTTGGGTCTGTGGGCACCGGTAGCAATGACAAATTTAATTTGCTCTTTGCCGTCTGATTTAATCTGCATTTCTTCCATAAGGGCCACCAGAAGTTCTTGATAAGGAACCGGCCTGGAAACATCTGTCACAAGAACAACAATGGACGCTGGCCTTTTATTTTTAATAATCTCCCTTAGCGGCGGACTATGAATGGGCTTACCCAGGGCTCTGGCTAACTCTACCGTCTGGTTAATGGACCTGGGCAATTTTGGTGTTACGATGGCAGCAATATTCTTAGTGTCAATAGAAACGGGTATTGTATTACGCCCGTAAGCAAAATCAAATTCCATTTCACACCTCCGCCACATAGTTTATCCCAAAACAGCCATCAGCCATCAGTTTTGGGGGAAAACCTGTCCATTGCTTTGAACTATAGCCTTTTTATTGTCTTTATAGTTTGGGGGGATTAGGCACTGTATCCCCATCATAGGTGGCATAATAAAAAACACTACAGCCAATTCAACTGTAGTGTTTTAAGCTACCACTAACTAAATACTCCGTAGGCTGAAGGCCAATGGCCATTACCTAACATTTGCCGGCCTTTCGGCTGCCTCAACATTTATGGTTAGGGTCTTGCCCTTGCGGAACACTTCTACTTCTAATTTAGAACCTATTTTTTTCTTCTGCACGGTTTTAATTAAGGTATCCGGATTTTCTATCTTCGTGCCATCTATGACTAAAACAATGTCACCCTCTTTGATACCTGCTTTAGCCGCTGGCCCGCCCGCTACCACACCATAAATCACGGCTCCGGTCGATCCCTCATAACCCAGGAAATTGGCGATATCCGGGGTAACTTGCTGAATTTGTATACCTAGCCATGGTCTCTGGACTTTACCCTGTTCAATCAATTCATCAAGAATCTCTTTTACCGTGCTGGTGGGTATTGCAAAGCCAATACCCTGGGCCTGGGCGTTGATGGCGGTATTAATACCAATAACCTCGCCATTTAAATTAAGAAGGGGACCTCCACTGTTGCCGGGATTAATCGATGCGTCCGTTTGCAATAGATGTTCAAAAGCTCGATTATCTATTTCCAGTGGGCGTTCCTTCGCACTAATTACTCCGATGGTGACTGTATCTTCTAAACCAAAGGGACTGCCAATGGCAATAACCCAATTACCCACCCGGATTTTGTTTGAATCTCCCATGGGTAAAGTGGGAAATTCCTTCCCTTCTATCTTTAATACAGCTAAATCCATTGACGGATCAGCCCCGACCAGCTTGGCCTCAAAGGGCTTTTGATGTCCTTTCACAAGAACACTTATCTTTTGTGCTGCATCAACAACATGTTCATTTGTCAGAATATAGCCGTCCTTCGAAATAATAAACCCTGAACCCAAACCGCTCTGGTACTGGGGTTGCGGATTTATACCAAAAAACTGGCGAAAAAACGGGTCATTATGAAAGGGATTATTGTAGCCTACCTCGACCACCGTCGTAATTTTAACCACCGCGGGGCTTACCCTGTCGACAATATTTGCTATGGTGTCAGGACCTACGCCAGGTAAGCTGGCATCGGCTACTCCATCCTGTTGTTGACTACTATTTTCTTTCGGGGTGATATCCTTTATTAGGGTGCAACCAGCAGCAAACATGATGCCTGATAAAAATGCAATCATTAAAGTAAATACCGCTATATTTCTCCACCTGTGCATAACTCATCCTCCCCTTTTAGTATTGACTAATTTGGTTAATAATTTGCGAATTCCCTAGCTGTTCATTAAAATTATAAAATCCTGACCAGGCCAGGATCTTATAGGCTTTTGTATTTTATCCCCTGTCCTACCTGGGAAAAATCAAAATCGTTAATCACGCGGCAAATAACAACGTTGCGACAACCAAGCAAGTCTAGTTCCACTAGCTCTTGTACGGCATTTCCTTCCTTATCCACTAACATCCTTACTTTGGGGTATAAGGAAAAACCCTTCTTCGTACTGACCACCACTGCTATTTCACCCGTACTTAGTTCCACAATGGACCCTGCTGGGTAAGCTGCAACATTCGATAGAAAGGGTTCGATTATTTCAAAATTAAATAAGTAATTGCCTGAACCAGCAATCATCTCATAGGCTTCGTGGGGAGGGAACCCTCTCCTGTAAACCCTATTTGCTGTTAAAGCATCATACATATCCACCATACCCGTGATTTGTGCAAATTGATGAATCTCTGAATCCTTTAGTTGTCGGGGATATCCTTCCCCATTGTATCTTTCATGGTGCTGGTAGACAACAAGACGGGAGAGACTGCTGACATGAGGATTTTTGCTTAAAATGTTTAAACCATACTGAGGATGTTTTTTTACTTCTGCATATTCCTCTTCCGTTAAGCGACCGGGCTTATCTAAGATACTTTTAGGTACTTGTATTTTGCCAATATCATGTAATAAAGCTCCCATTCCCAGGTGAAATAATTTGGGTCGTTCAAAGCCAAGGGTAATACCAGTCATCAATGCCAATACGCACACATTTACTGAATGAGCGAATACATAATCATCCATTGTCCGTATGTCAATAAGTTCCACCATTAGTTTGGTATTATCCAGTAACTGATCAATTATATCGTTAATAGTAGGGTAGATTTTATCTGTCCCTGAAATGCCCCCACCCATTGAGTCAGAATGCGACTGCAGTAATTTCTTTACCTGTTGTATAGCCTTTACCCTAGTCTCTTCCGGTATAACATCATCCACTTGAACGTCAGGTATTAGTCCATCATCAATGTATATTGAATGCAAACCTAATAACTTCAGACGTGCAATATACTTTTCGCTAAGTATTGTACCAACATTTAAGAGGATTTGTCCGTTAGTGTTGCGAATTGGTCGCCCTACCTTCATACCAGGTTTTACTGATTCTAATGATAACCGACGCATCATGTACCTCCACTTGTATGCTGAGTAAATTATTCTACCTTTAGCATAAAATTCCTCTGGATAAATGCATTTTTTTACCTATTCTTCTGTTTTGCATCGATGCAATCGTCTATTCCCTCTATAGTTTAATAATGTTGTTTGAAAAAATATAGAATGGGAGTTGCTAGAATGTTCCGAAAAGTGGTTTTAAAGAAAAACTATCCTCTTTCTATGATGCTGCATACCTAGCTGTGGCAAAAATTACCGCTAGACAATCCAACGATGTATGCGAATTTTGGACGGCAGATGAAACGTTAATTCGGTCTATTAAAAACACGCCTTACGTTCATAATCTAAATCGTATTGTCTTGTAATTATCCTAGGCGTTAAAGACGAAAAGATTGGCTCTAAAGATGGCATGGTAGCATTCAATGAACCTTTGGCTATGAACTACTTCGTGAATTTTTTTCCTATGGCCAACTGTACCGTCTCAGGCAATCCATTAACACCAAATATAAATGATTTACCCATAGATTGACCGGGTTTAGAAGCGTTTTCCCGGTGAACACACAAATCTTAATTATGTCAAGAAGAAATTATATTGGTTTTCTATTATATTACAACTGCTCTATCCGTAGGAAAGGAGCTATAAAAATCGATCTCTTTATTTGAATTATTATCAGATACCATCATCTCATCATCTTTAATGAAGGTATATAATAGGATGATATGCCCTTTTGAAATCACAATTAGAACTCAAAATCCTTCTTTTTTCTAGCTCAAGATGAATATACGTAGCACTACAAAAAATGTTATATTTTTCAACATGCAGAAAACTCCCCTTATAGTAAAAAATTAAGGGGAGTTTTTAAATATGTATCTTGTTTTGATTATTTATTTATGCTAGTATCAACTCAAATTCCAAGCAGAAACAAAGATAGCCAAGGCTATGTGCCCTGGATTTTTGATGAATATTCATCCACTACAGTAATCACTACGACAACTATAAAGTTGTCACTACCTTACGGTTATTGTAGCACTTAGGGGACGCATTAGCAATAGGCTGCACGGAATTTTATTAAATTTTTTTAGGAGGTGCTGCCCCTTTTTTCGAACATTAATGAAAAGTTGTCACTCTGATGTTCCTAACAGGGTTACCTCGCAATCCAACCCCCTTAGTGTTTCACGATTCTGAATTTTCAAAACTATAATAACCGTGGAGGGATTAATATGGCAAATATGAAAATGAATGATTTTGTTGACTGGGCCCAAGCAAAAATGGATCATTGCAATGTACACGATGAAATTGAAACTAGTAAAATGGTGGTAGAAATAATGAAAAAATTCTTTGCCGTTGGTCGTGAAGAACCTGACGCTACTAAGCAGAACTAGTTCTAACAAATATTTTATAAAGTCCCTTGTGCCTTCAGGCACAAGGGACTTTATCCCGAGCCTTCGCTTTTCTATGCCTGTTAATCGAACGAACTGTCATCCTGGGCTAGTAGAGGAACTTCTATCAATGGAAGGATACACGCGTGATCCTTCACTGCTCAGGATGACCTTAAATTTTCATTCTTTGATAGTACCGTTAATGGCATGAAAGTCTTATACCATTATCTTAAAATATTAAACTTGCTGATAAAAATAAAACCCCGCTGTATGCGGGGTTTTATTTTTATTTAGAAACCTTTCATGGGGTTGGGGCCAAATACATCTAAGTCTTCGGCAAACTTATCGATGATCTTGGGCAGCTCAGCATAATCCATGATATTGATTTGTACCATGCGAACACGGTCTGATTCTAAGCCAAGGCGATCCAAGGTTTCAGAAACTTTGGATAGACGTATTTCAGCCAACTCAGAGCCCTTCATGAAGTGGCACTGATAGTCATCGCCATGTTTGCAGCCTAACAGCATGACGCCGTCAAAGCCCTTGGACATGGAGTCTGCAATCCATACCAGGTTCAAAGATCCAAGGCATCTTACAGGAATAATACGCACCCAGGAATTGTACTTGAGGCGGTTAATACCAGCCATATCCAGGGCAGGCATCGCATCGTTTTCGCAGGCCAGGATAAGAATTCTTGGCTTTTCTTCATCCTCTTCAGGAACTTCTACTGCTTTAACCATGTTGCCAATCATGCCCACAGAGTAGTTTTTAAAGGAGATAATCCGCTCTGGGCAAGCTCCCATACAGGTACCGCATCTTCTGCAGCGGGTGGGGTTAGGCAGTGGGTTACCCTTTTCATCCTCGTTAATTGCACCAAAGGGACACTCTTCTGTGCATCTCTTGCACTGGGTGCAACGCTGTAAAGCGAATTCGGGATAGGATAGATCGCCGCTCCTTGGATGAACAGCTGCTCCACCGGCAGTAACTTCTACACATTGGATGGCTTTTAGGGCAGCACCGGCGGCGTCACTAACTGCTTTAGCCATATCCATCGGTGCCCTAACACTACCGCAGGCATAGATACCAGTACGGCGGGTTTCATAGGGGAAACAAATAAAGTGGGAATCTGGGAAACCATATTTCAAATTAGGCAGTTCGGGACCCTGTCTGTACTGTAGATTAAGGATATTTTCTGCAATTTCCTGAGCAGCAGCAGCATCTTCGGCAGCTTTAGTGGAAGGAATCATACCGTTGGCCAGTACGATATAGTCCACCTCATCAACCATAGCATCGCCGCCCAGCAGCATATCTTCCGCTTCCACCACTAACTTGCCATCGGCTTCGCTGACTTCTTTAATTTCGCCTTTGATAAATACAGCACCGCTTTCTTGGGCTGCCTTATAGAAATGCTCATATTGACCAGAACTACGAACATCCTTATAGAATACATAGGTCATGGCTTCAGGAGCCAGTTCCTTAAGTATTAAGGTTTGCTTTAGGGTTTCAACGCAGCAGGCCGCGGAGCAATAGGGCAAACGCTCAGCATCTCTGGAGCCGGCGCATTGGATGAAAACAACTTTTTGTGCATCAATATTACCGGACTTCGCCATTTCTTCGAAGTCAGCCTGGGTAATAACGTTGGGGTATTTGCCATAACCCAGATAATCCAGGTTTTCAACATTTGGCTTGGCACCGGTGGCCAGCACAATCGCTCCAACTCTTTCAGCAGCGATGTTACCACCCTGATTAATTTCCGCATCAAACATACCGGGGCCACCGGCAATTTTATCAATTACAGCACCGGTGTAAACCTTAATGTTGGAATTCCCTTCGATCTCAGCCACACGGCCGGCAACATTGGGATCCTCTGGCGCAGTAAAGGGAGCAGCCATCGGAGTGGTTTTGTAAACTTTGTTTAACCAACCGCCCAGGGCAGCTTCTTTTTCTACCAGAACTACGGAATAGCCAGCTTTACCAGCTTCTAAAGCTGCTGTCATACCAGCTAAGCCGCCCCCAACAACCAAAACGGTCTTGGAAAGGTTTTCACCAATATAGGGAGCAGGTACTTCTGAGGCTTTTGTTTTTTCACAGCCCATACGAATCTGGTCTTCAGCCAGCATTTGGGTATCTTCATCATCGGCCTCGTGACTCCAAATAACTTGTTCACGCAGGTTTACTCTTTCCAGATAAACACCGGGGAAATTAAACACATCACCATTTACACGGTTGGAACAGGCTGCAATGATAACACCATCCATCGCCTGCGCTTCAATTTCAGCCTTAATTAAATCTACACCTTCCGCAGAGCAGAGGTAGCCATGTTCTTTGCAAGCAGGAACTTTATATTCCTTAGCTGCCACTTTGGTTAAAGCCGCTGTGTCGAGGGCTTCGCCAATGCCGCAACCAGTACACATGAAAAACCCTAGTTTTTTAGCCATTGTCTTACCCCCTTACCGTAGATTGGATGGCTTTTAGAACAGCAGCGGTAGCACTTTGCACGGAAGAAGCAACATCACCGGGTTTGGCAACACAGCCCGCAGCATAAATACCGGGCACAGAACCACTCTGAACAAAACCGTCTACATCATAAGCTACTTCCGCTGGTAACTTAGCAGCAGCGGTAGTAGGTGCCATACCAGTGGCCAATACTACCATATCATACTTCAGTTCGGTAACTTCCTGAATACTTTGATCCTCAGCAAAAACGATAACATTTTTAGCCTCATCCTCGGTTATTTCGGAAGGCTTGCCCTTAATCATGGTAATATCATATTCTTTAATTTTATTAAAGAAGTCTTCATGTTTACCCATGGCCCGAATATCCATGTAATAAATGGTGACCTTGGCATCCGGATATTGTCTCTTGACGTAATCGATTTGCTTCAGGGTTGCCATACAGCAAACGGAGGAGCAAGCCTGCTGGTGATTTTCATCACGGGAACCGGCACACTGTACAAAGGCAACGTTTTTCGGCTCCGCTCCATCTGATGGGCGAACAATTTTACCCTGGGTAGGTCCTGTATAGGAAGCCAGTCTTTCCAATGTAATATTGGAAACCGCATTGGCAACGGTACCACTGCCATAGTTCGCTAGTTTTTCCACTGGATAGGAATCCCAGCCAGTGGCCCAAATAACAGCTCCTACATTAAGGTTCATCGTTTTAGCGGGCATGTTTAGGTCTACAGCCTTCACTTCACATACTTCAACACACTTACCGCAAGAGGCTCCGGTGCAGGCAGTGTTATCAATGATATATTTCATTGGGAAAGCAAAGGGTTGGGGCAGGAAAATTGCTTTGGTTTTATCAAGACCAAAGTTAAAGGCATTGGCACTTTCAACCGGGCATACTTCGGCGCATTTACCACAGCCTGTACAACCCTCGGTCACATAACGGGGATTCATCTTGACTGTGACATCAAAATTTCCCTCTTGACCAGCAATATTTTCAACCTCTGCTAATGTAATAACATGAATTTTGGGATTCTTTTTAATTCTTTGAAAATTAATTTCCAAGCCGCAGTTTGGCGGGCATAATTTGGGGAAATATTCGTTAATTTGAGATACTTTACCGCCTAAGTAAGCATTCTTTTCAACCAAGAATACTTCATAACCCACTTCGGCAGCTTCCACAGCAGCGGTAATACCACTTATACCGCCACCTACAACTAATATGCTTTTATTTGCCATTTTCTCACTCCCTAGTCCAGTTGTTAACAATGCTTGGATAGGTGATAAAAATCGTAAAAATAAGGCCATGCCAGGTATTGGGGAACTTCCAGCTCCCGCCTGGCTAATATTAGGTATTATCTGATATTAGCCAGGCGGAAGCCACTGTTTTATAACTAAAAATATAAAAGCAAAAAAGCCAGGCACCCTCTTGGCCACCTGGATTAAAGGGCCCAATAAGCGTTTTGCACCCAGGCCATCTTTTTTTAATAGCCCGTGGCCTACGGCCACGGGCCGATAACTATTCAGCTATCTATTTAACTATAAGGTACTTAATTAGTCAACCAGACGGATGATGGGGCGTTTAATCATTTCCCATGCATTGTTGGCTGCATCGTATTTACAGTTACAGAATACTTCCCACTCAGGATTCAACTTGGGTAGGTCAGCACGCATGTAGTAGCCGGGGAAACGAGTTTCTTCACGGAACAGCAGAGTGCGAATGTGGGACTCAGCCTGTAGAGTCCTATGAATGTTTTCCCAACATCTCATTAACTCGTGCAAGTCACGTGCAGCAAGCTTTTCGCCGTCTTCTTTCAGCATTCCTAATAACTCAAGACCAACGCCCAACAGAGTCTTGGAGGTGGTAAAGTTAGCAACAACACCGCCAGCATACTCGTCCATCATCTTCTGAAGACGGAACATGTACATCTTGGGCAGGATGTAGTTGGGGTTAACATCAGGATCGGTGGAGAAACCACTGAACTGTTCAAAGGTAGCCAGAGGCTTCAGAATCTTAGCTTTTAATTCTTCAACCTTAGCATCGTCAAGGTTGGGCTCTTGGTTGTTTTCTACTACGAAACGAACCATGGCCTTACCAGCAATACGTCCTTCAGCGTGGGAGCCGGAGGAGAACTTGTGGCTGGAAGCACCGGAAGCGTCGCCGGCAGCAAACAGACCCTTAACGGTGGTCATGTTGGTATAACCCCACTGATATTCAGCAGGAGCGATGTCGGCAGGACCGGAAACCCAAGCACCGGAAGCACCAGAGTGAGAACCGATGAAGTAAGGTTCAGCAGCGGCGATTTCAGAGTGCTTTTCTTCAGGAGCAATGTTGGAAGCAGCCCATAACAGAGCCTGAGCAATGGTCATATCTAAGAAGTCTTCCCAAGCTTCGCTTTCAAGTTCTTTCATTTTCTTCTTGAAGGCTTTGGGATCGTCTTCGTATTTCTTAGCTAGGTTAGCAATCGCTTCGTCGGTCTCCATGAACAAGGGGCCTTTGCCATCGCTTACATCCAGCATGCCAAGGTAGTTACGCAGGTTAGCAGGGATCGGCTTAACTTTGCCATAGGGACCCCAGTTGTCTAATTCAGAGCGACGGGTAACCATATACTCTTCGCCGAAACCGTTAACAGCACGGGATTTGAAGAGCAGGAACCAAGCGCCTACAGGGCCGTAAGCATCTTTAAAGCGTACAGGAATGAAACGAACTTCTTGACAGGTCATTTCAGCGCCAGCAGCCATTGTAAAGTATGCAGAGGAACCAGAGCTGAAAGGAGGATACCAAGAACGGCCTAAACCTTCACCAGTGGAACGAGGCTTAAATACGCCTACTGCGCCACCCATGGAAGCTAGAACGGCTTTAGCCTTGAATACATATATCTTGTCTTCACGGGTGCTGAAACCAATAGCACCAGCGATTCTGTCGCCATCCATGATGGGCTCACAGATGTATACACGCTCATAAATGTTGTCTGTGCCAATGGCAGTCTTAGCAGCTTCAGCAACGATGATCTTGTAGGATTCACCGTTTAACATGATCTGCCAGCGGCCACCGCGAACGTAGTTGCCTTCGTCGTTAGTCCAAATGGGAAGACCCCATTTTTCAAACAGGTGAACGGAAGAGTCAACGTGACGGGCGATGTCAGCGACTTGGTCATCACGAGCAATACCCATTAAGTCGTTCTTAACGTATTTTACATAGTCCTCAACGGTGTTTTCGCCTTTAGCTACACCTAGATATTGGTTAATAGCGGACAGACCCATGGCAACAGCACCAGAACGGTCCATAGCAGCTTTATCAACCAAAGTAATTTTTATATCGCCTTGTTTCTTAGCCCAGTAAGCTGCTTCAACGGCTGCGCCGCAAGCTGCCATACCGCCACCAAGAATAAGAATGTCGGTATTAACTACTACAGTTTCAAAGTTCGGCATTATTTTTAACCTCCTCCGATAGTTAATTATCTCAATTACTTCTTCAGGCCAGGAAGTTCAGCAGTACCGGTGGAATAGGGCTCAGTGAAGAGCAACTGGTTGTTTAAATCTTCTTGGTCTAGAGTATAGCCACCGTCAGGAACAGCGGAACCTTCTTCAGTGGTACGGATGGGGAACTTAAAGCGCTTCAGCATGCCATTACGGAACTTAACGGTCCACATAATGCTGTCGGAGCTTCTGAGGGGTACACAGCTGGCACCCATGGGAACGAAGTCAGCATAACCACGAACGTCAATAGCCTGTTGAGGGCAAATCTTAACGCAGCAGTAGCATTCCCAGCATTGGGATACGTCACGGTTGGTGGCTTTCATTTTTTCTTTGTCCAGAACCATCAGATCGTTGGGGCAGATGTACATGCAAGCGGTTTTGTCTTGACCTTTGCAACCATCGCACTTTTCAGCAATTACAAAGCTAGGCATTTTTTTACCTCCCTATTGCTTAAATTTAAAGACTTTACGTCTTTAATTGCTAATTAAAACACACCTTGTCTAATATAATACTCCCTCACTACCACGACACTTTCGTTTTTCGGAAACTCCGAAGGGTTTGCAAACAGAACCCATCTTAAGACTAAAAATTTCTTATGATATAGTGGTGTTCGCATATGAACAACCACCATATCAATTTATTTAGTATTTTTTGTATTAAGACGAGGTTTGTCGTTCTACCGACAGCTACGAAATGTCGAATGTTGTAGAATATATGAGAAATCGAGGTTGACTCGTTTTATTTACATTCTACTATCAGCAGGGAATTTAAGTTAGGCTTAGTTGTTATCTAAACTTTGATAGTACTTAGTGAGGATTTCAAGTACTTCTTTACGTCCAAATTCCAGCGGTGGCAGTTCGCCGCGGCCAAACATTTCGCGAACTTTGGTGCCACTGATAGCAATGCGATCTTCTGGGCCGTGTGGGCAAGATTTTTCAGTAGCCATACCTTGGCACTTGGTGCAGTAGTAAGCAGAGGTTACTTTGATGGGCTGGCAAAGAAGTTCGCCGGGCTTGAAGGCATCAAAGATTTCCTGAGCTTGGTATGCAGTGTAGTAGCTGCCTACACCAGCGTGGTCACGACCAACGAGGATGTGGCTGCAGCCAAAGTTTTGACGGAAGATAGCGTGCAGGATAGCTTCTTTAGGACCAGCATAGCGCATTTCCATGGGATATACGCGCATTTCGATGGTCTTTTCGTTAAAGTAATATTTCATGTGAGCTTTGTAAGCTTCGAAACGTACTTCAGCGGGAATATCACCCTTCTTCAGTTTACCAACGATGGGGTGTAGGAACAGGCCGTCGCAAACTTCGTTGCCGATTTTGCACAGGAACTCGTGAGAGCGGTGCAAGGGGTTACGGGTTTGGAATGCGCAAACAGTGTTCCAGCCCTTGGATTCAAACAGGGCACGGGTTTCTGCTGGGTGAGCATAGTAGCCAGCATACTTGGTAGCATAGCCCATTTCGGAGAAGGTTACGATGTCGCCACCGATGTAAACTTCGCCTTGCTCCATTACTTTCTGAACGCCAGGGTGCTCAGCGTCATCGGTAAAGAAAGAAGCTTTGCATTCTTTAACTTTGTCGTATTCATATTTTTCAGCTACGGTAATAATACCAACATAGATGCCAGTCTCGTCGTCAACCAGAGCTTGCTCACTGCCAATTTCAATATTAGCAGCTTGTTCTTTGGTAACTGCCAAGGTTACAGGCAGAGGCCAAGCTAAACCGTTGGCTAGGTGCATATTATCTACAACACCTTCGTAGTCGGCTTGCTTCATAAAGCCAGTCAGAGGAGAGAATGCACCCATGCCGAGCATCAAGCAATCAGAGGATTCCCGAGAACTCATGCGGATTACGGGCAGTTTTTCAGCTTTTGCTTGCATTTCAGCACGCTGTTCCCTAGGTACTAAAACCGGGGTCAGTTTGCCACCATGGGGTTGAACTAATGCCATTAATAACGCCTCCCTTATTTAATGTAACAATTTGGACTTAGTCCTTATTTTGTGAATCCAAACACTTATGGAGATGCACCACTTGGCTGATGTTTTTTCTGCAAGGGGCTATCTAACCAATTTTTCAATTAACTAACCTGCCAGGATTGCTTATTGCTAAGTTGGTTAAGATTAAGTCGGGTCACATTTTCTGAACGGCAAAGGATTTGCTCTGTCGAAAAACGCAACTTTTTATTTGAATACCCCACTGCATTCACAACATCCCCACTCCTATCTATCTAAAGTGGGTACCGGAAGGTACTTTTTTGTCTTGTTTGTGATTTTCTTTACTTTCTCTTATTCTATCTATATTTTGATATTCCTGCTAACTTTCATAAATTTTATAAGATTTTGTGCAAAAAATAATTATCTTTTTCTGCTTTTTTCTACATTATGCCCCAAGGCTTTGGAGTGCCTTGTCCGGTGATACAATGCAATATTCCAGAGCAGCTTTCTTTTTATCTAAACCAAAAGCCAAAGCCATGAGCTGGGTAAAGAATAATACCGGTAGGTTATAGTTCGTGCCATATACTTTATTGACTTTAATCTGATAGGCATCTAGGTTCATTTGACACAGGGGACAAGGGGTTACAATTAGGTCAGCTCCTGCATCATGGGCACTTTTTAGGATGGGATATAGTGCAGATATCGTTACCTCAGGAGAACTTAAAGCCATTGCACCTGTGCAGCATTTGAGTTTGTGAGAGAAATTAACAGGTTCTGCGCCCAAGGTGTCAATTATGTTATCTAAAAAGGTAGGGTTTTCCCAGTTGTCAAATTCCCTCAGGGCCCTTACTGTTTGGCAGCCCACATAACCAGCTACTTTTAGTCCCTTTAAGGGCTTGACCACTTTAGCGGCAATGTTTTCTAAACCCACTTCAGACACCATTACATCCAACAGCATACGCACATTCAGCCCACCGTGATAACTAAGACTATCTTTACTGAGGGCATCATTGGCATTTGCCTTAAAATGCTCACTGCTGAACTTCTTATTTACGTTCCCCAATATAGCATAGCAGGAACTACAAGTTGTAACAACATCTTCCGGACCTGTTTTTTCAGCCAAGGCCAAATTTCTGGAAGCTAATACATCGGCCGCAAATTGGCCAATGACACTGGATGTCACGGTTGAGCCGCAACAATTCCAATCTTCAATTTCTTTCATTTCCAACCCTAGAAGTTTTGCCACTTCTAGAGCAGAGTGATGGTAACTAACGGCTGTCCCCTCACTGGCACAGCCAGGGTAAAATGTGTACTTCATAACTAGTGACCACCCTCCCTTTGGGCAATTTCTGAAGCTCGTTCTAATATTGCTCTGAGTTTGTCAGGGTTTTTGACACCCTTTGGGGGTAAAAGGGTCAACCGGCGATGAAGCATCATATTTTTACCAACATCTTGCAAATCGAAGGCCATCTTGATAAATCTGCCCAGACCAATTTTTAAACCATAGTTTAATGTGAGTCCACCTTCCCAAATGCGTCCTCGTTTGGCAACATCCTTGGCATAAACTTCAGCCATAGCCTGGGAATCGTGACTATAACCATTCTCCACCGCTAGGTGGCGCAAATCATGCATTACATCCATCATGGGAACTCCACGGGGACAACGACAGGCACATGTATAACATGAAGTACATAACCACATAGTATTGGCCTTAAGAACTTCATCCTTATGACCTGCCCGAATCAGCTGAATTATCCGTCTTGGGGAAAGATCCATTTTTTCTTTGAGGGCGCAGGTTGTGGGGCAAATACCACATTGCATACACATCTTAACCCATTTACCATTTTCCATCGCATAGACTTTTTTGGTAAATTTCGAGTCATATTTCACCACGGCCCTCTTCGTTGCAATCGCTTCTGACATTGAACTCCCTCACTTCCCTTCGGGCACTCTTAAACTGTTAACTGGCCAAAAGCAAGCGGACATTCAATTATGCAGCCCTTCGGCCTTGTGAATATCCGAACACACGCAAGCACAGTTATGCCTTCAGACACCTCCTTGTTTCGTTCTTTAAATAAATATAACGCATTTAGGAATTACCTTAATGCTTTGAATTTATAACACTAATTTGGCGATTTAAGGGGTTTCTTAATTTAACTATAGCACCACCGTTTTTAGTTGACAAGCAGAAATATCGCTAAATTCCTTTAAAAAATCTAATGCTTATGCTTTTTTCTCGCAATTACTCTGTGAACTTGTCATTCACACGACTTTTGCTTGTGCTTTATTTAACTATATTCTAGGTGATTATATATTATCCTTTAATTTTTTACAAAAATCTTTTTATTAACTTCTTTTTATTCCTGCATCGCCAGCTAGCCAGTTATTTGTTATAATTAGTACATAGTCAGGAAAAAAAATTAAGGAGATGAATCTATGCTGCAACAGGTGGAATTATATTCTGCTCTTAGCAAAGCTGAACAAAACAACTTTTTTACTAAGCTCTCCGAAGTCTATGAAAAACTCCCTAAAACGTCCTGCATCGGCTGTGCTACATGCTGCAATTGGGGTAGTCCCCCTGCTTTCTTTATTGAATATTTAAATTTGTATAGATATATTCGGGACAAGCAAAGATCAGAATGGAAAAACATTGTAAAAAAGTCTGCGGAATATTTTTATCTGGAATTAGTCGATCGCAATCAAAAGTGTCCTTTTTTAAATGAAAGCAATCAGTGTTCGGTATATGAGGTGCGCCCCTTCACTTGCCGTTCTTACGGCCTGTTATCAAAAGAAGATTTTGAAACAGGTAACCGCGGTTTGCATCAACTGGCCAAAAAGATTAAAGAAGAATATGACCTGGTTATCCCTCAGGAAATAATTGATTACGAATTGCCTTGGTGTGATAAAGTTACTTCTGATATGGGTTCTTATTTGGCAAAATCTACATTAGCAGGTTATGCCGCTCAGATCGGAACCTTAGATTGCTATTATTTTTCCCAGGACCTAGTAGACCAAGAGGGTACACTGCTCCCCTACCCGATACATCTGGCAAATACGATTTTAGGATCCGGTGCGCGGTCTCGAAAAATAAAAGTAATGAAACAATATAATGAAGGAAATAGAGAATTGCTGGATAGTATATTGGACAAGGCCTTCGCTTTTCAATTCTAGGTTTCAGTTACCTTTGGGGAGGATTTCCTTTACCCGTGAAGAAATTAACATTAGGAGGTAGATATCATGGCAAAAATCAACGAAGCCCTCGATATGTGTGTGGAATTAGGAAAGATCTTGTCAGAAACGGATGAATATCTAAATATGAAGCAAGCTGAAACGAACCTACTGCACGACCAAAATGCCCGCAGCCTAGTTGAGGGCTTACAAAAGCTACAAATGGAAATACAACAAAAGAAATTGGCTGGTCTTCCATTAACAGAGGAGGACAAGCAAAAAATGCAGGAAACAGAGGCTAAGGCCATTGAAAACCCTGTGGTTAAAGCTTCCTTTGAAGCCCATGAAAAGTTCCAAGGCATCATGTCCCTCATCAGTACGAAGATTCGTGAGGGCATCCGCGCCAAAGAGCAACCAGCAATGACTGAGGATGACACTAACTAAAGAATAACTAAAAAAAACAATGACCTGCACGAAGCAGGTCATTGTTTTTTTAGTTATTCTTTGGCCGCTTCAAATTTATAGCCGACTCCCCAAACGGTTTTAATTAATTCCGGTCTGGCTGCATCCCTTTCAATCTTTCTTCTTAGTCTACGAATGTGTACGGTAACGGTATCTTCGTCACCTTCAAAGTGACTTTCCCAAATCTGCTCAAGGAGTTGTAATCTGGAAAAAATCTGATTAGGATGTGATGCCATCAACCAGAGCATATCAAATTCCTTTGCTGTCAGAGTGACCTCCTGTCCCCATACACGGACTAAACGAGTGGCATATTCAATGTAAAAATTGTTATACTCTAATATTTCCTTGTTTTTATTCCCAGGTACTGGCTTGCTTCTTCTGAGCACTGCTTTTACCCTTAGGGCCAGTTCCGCCGGACTAAAAGGTTTGGTCTGATAATCATCTACACCCATTTTAAAACCAACTATCTTATCCACAACGTCATCTTTGGCGGATAAAATTATGATGGGTACATCGACTTTCGCTTTAATTTTCTGGGAGGCCTCTAAACCGTCAAGTTTAGGCATCATGATATCCATAATAACAAGGTCTGGCTTCATGGTTGTGGCTATTTGAACTGCCTCTTCCCCATCTTTAGCGGTAATAACTCTGTACCCCTCTTGCTCTAAACTATGAGAAACAATCTTGACAATTCTATGATCATCGTCCGCAATTAATATTGTTCCATTGCTCATGATTACCCACTACCCTCCAGAAACACATTTATTACTAAATACTTCGGAAACATTTAGCTTATTCCTTCTATAATTACTAATTATTTTTTTCCACTTTTAAATAGTACTATTTTGGCGTATCCTTTCCGATGCTCTCTATCCCATTTTATTAGACATTTATCCACACAAACACCGCCTTGTCCACAGACTTATACACAGTTTATCCACTTAAGCTCGAAAAACTTAGCTTGCATTTTTAATAATCATTGCGTAAGTGGAAGCATAGCATTGGTATTTTAGGTAACAATATCTTATACTTTCTGATCGTATAAAAAGAGTGGAAATTGGGTGATTTATATTGAGGGAGAAAAAGTATTGCTTAAACTGTAAGAGAAATGTTACACCGGTTAAAAAATGGTCCTGGGCTTGGTTCCTAGCCCTGATACCAATTTACCCTATTTACTACTATTATTTTGCACCAAAGATTTATTGTCCCTTCTGTAATCAGAAATCATTAGAAAAACTTGGCTTGCGTCATACCCTAAAGGGCACGAAAGTCCCTAGACGCGGGTGGCAGCCCTAGTTTTTCTCTTCTCCTAGCATCCTTCCTATTTTTTAGTTTCTGCTAGTGAAAAACAATCCCGCTCCATTGGGGCGGGATTGAGCTTTTATGCTAACTTTAAATAATTGATGATAGCTACGGTAAAGAATAGGGAATTCAAGATCTCCACCTGACCGATTTGCAACGGGGACATTTCTCTTTTGGTGAGGGCAGTGGAGCGAGCAAAACTAGGCAAATACGCAAGGGCAAGCAAAAACTCGGATAGAAAAATAGGTAATAACACCAGCAAACCATGATAAAGCCACGAGTAATAGAGAAATACGGTATTATTCCTTTCACGTATCTTTGTTTTAACAAAGAACACGCTGCCACCAAAAAACAACACACAAAAAAGCCAAACCCAGAAGGCTTCCTCTGTCCAAGCACCTACGGCTACATAGATACTGGCCACAGACCCCAGGGACAAAGCTGCTATACCACTTAAATTATTTACAAATTCCCGCTCACGCTTCACCCTTGCAAAATATAGGTTTGCCCCTAATAGAGGTACCATCAGCAAACCCAGGGACAATAATTGCCAATGATAGTAAAGGGGAATCATGAGAAACGTCGTCCCGATGATGCTATATATAGCAAGCCATTTTACAGGTTTATTGGTTTGTTGTGGATTTCGAAAAAGCATCCGCAGTGGGCAGGAAGATAAATATAGGAAGAACCAGCCTAAAAAAAGGGGCAAATGCAACCAAGTCGGTCCATAAGGGACTACTCCCACTACAAAGGGCACAATTAGCATGGCCCAAGCACCATGTTCCTTTGGCAAAACAATAGACATATAAAATCACCTCATAGGTTAGTATAGTGAATTGCCAAAGGGATGTATGTGCTACGGATTACACTTGGATGATAATCTAATAATATCTTGCCGATGGATAAACCTTTATGTGATATAATCTTTATTGCAAGCATATTTAAACATCTATGAGGTAATAAAATGGAAATAAAAAAAACAAACAATCATTCCCTTGGCATACTTGTCACAGGTGGCTCTTACTTAATCTGGGGTATCCTCCCGATCTATTGGAAAATGGTACAAAGTGTCCCCTCCCATGAGATTCTGGCCCATCGCTTTTTCTGGTCCTTTGTGTTTGTACTGGCATTATTGTTAGTCATCGGTAAGTTCCGATCCTTTATTTGTGAATTTCGGCAAATCGCTTCACAACCGAAAAAACTTTTTGCCATGTTTTTAGCTTCCGCTTTAATTTCTGTAAACTGGTTTACTTATATCTGGGCTGTTAATCACAATCATATTATAGAAACCAGTTTGGGTTACTATTTAAACCCTCTCATTAGTGTATTGCTTGGGATCATCGTATTAAAGGAGAAACTCTCTTTTTGGCAGATGTTTTCTTTCTTATTAGCTACCCTAGGGGTTTTGAATATGGCTCTGCACTCAGGTGCCATGCCTTGGATTGTCATTATCTTAGCTACAAGTTTTGCCTTATATGGCTTAAGTAAGAAAATGGTAAATGTAAGTGCTATCACCGGTATAGCGATTGAAACACTATTTATGACACCCTTTGCCCTAGGGTATTTGTTATATGTTCATAAAAACGGCGCCGGTGCCTTTGGCCTAGATGTTCCCTATCTATCCTTGCTGTTAATGGGAGCTGGTGTGGTTACAGCCGTACCGCTGATTCTGTTTGCCAGTGGGGCAAAACGCCTCCCCCTCTCTCTGGTAGGTTTTTTACAATATATTGCTCCCACATTGGCATTAATGATCGGTGTATTTATATATCACGAACCCTTTAACCATACCCATTTACTCTCTTTTTCAATCATCTGGTTTGCCCTGGTTATTTTTTCCCTGGCCAAAACGAAGCCTTTTATTCAATTGGAAACCATCCTTTACAAGAAGTTATCCCACGGGAAGCGACAGGTTACCTAGGAAAAGCCAGCATACTGTCACCCCGAGCAAAGCAAAGGATCGTTAGGAATCCACAAATTGTTAAAAAAGGAGTATTGCTTGCTACTTGAAAGTAGTTTTGCAATACTCCTTTAACTTTTATCCTAAAAAGTACAGGGGAAAATTTTCATTATGACGGGCAATTATTATTGATTTTTTCTAAATCTGAGTACATAATTAATTTGAGGAGTCTTCTATGCCGCCCTGCAGTGAAATCGCTGTGGGACGGCGTCTTGTTTTTGTTACCACTAAAGCGCTTTGTGACCGAATGGTTTCCTAATACTTAAATCGATTAATCTCTTCTCTCATATTGGCAGCCAAGTTGTTTAATTCTTCTGCAGAACTGGTTAACTCCTCAACTGTGGCTGTTTGCTCCTGGGTATATTCCGCAATACCAACCGCATCTTCTGCAGTCTTAGCAATAATTGAAGCAAATTGCCCTACCTCTTTTTCTATTAATTGACTATCACGTCGGATTTCCGAAGACACTGCAACCAAAGATGCTACTCCGTCCGATGTAACCTGGCTTTTTGCCAATATATCCTCAAAGGCACTAACGACATTATTCGAATTACCCTGTTTTACAGTTAGGACAACCACTGAGTCAATGTCACTTCTAATATCCTGGACTAAGGCCCCGATTTTGTTGGTAGCATCAGAGCTTTGGGATGCCAGCTTTCTTACTTCCTCTGCTACCACGGCAAATCCACGGCCCGAATCACCTGCTCTGGCAGCCTCAATGGCCGCGTTTAGGGCCAGAAGATTCGTTTGATCAGCAATAGAACTAATGGTATCCACAATTGTATTTATTTGGTGGGTTTTTTGGTTCAGTGTCTCAATTGAGGAAGCCATTTGTTTTACCAAATGCTGGCCATTTTTTGCAGTAAAATAGGCCTGGTCTGAAGAACTTTGGCTGTTTTCCAGTTCTTCCTGCATTTTTAATAGTTGCTTATTTAACTTGCTGATAAAGGTATTAATTTCAGACATTTTACCCCTTTGAACCTGCGCTGCTTCTGCAATATTCTGTACCTTTCCAGAAACGTCATTGGCAGCTGTGGCAGAAGTCTCTGAAATATTTTTAAACAACTCAGAAGATGATGTTAGTTTTTCAATTCCACTGTCAATCGATGCCAGCATCCTTTGTAAATCATTAGCTAATTTTTTAAATGCTGTTCCTAATTCATCATTCCCTGTAATCCTGTAGGAAAAATCGCCTTTTTCAACCAGTGTCACATATTGCTTAATTGGTTTAAGAATGGAGTTTGTTACGAAGGTGACTACTACTAAGAGAAGCAGCGCAATGATCAGCATTGCCTTCCAGGTATCCTGCTCCAATTTGTCAGACAGAGCATAAACTTCTTCCAGAGGGCTTACGGCAGCAATAGACCACCCGTTTATATTGGCTGGTTTATAATTAATAATCATTTTATGATCATTAATAACCGTTTCCTCAACACCACTTCCCTGGGCCAGCATCTTTTTTAGGATATCTTTGTATTGTTGATTCGTGGCGTTATCTTTGAGAGGGTTTTCCTCCAGTAGCTTTTTCGTTTCTGGGTGACCAATGTATTCACCATTTTTATTTAGCATAAAGGTATAGCCATTTTGGGATATCTTCTTACTGGTTACACGATCGGATATAAATTCTAATTTAATAAAACCAACCACGACCCCAATCTTTTCATTGGCTTCATTATAGATAGGGGCACCCAAACCGACAATTTTGCGACCTGTGCTGGTAGAAAAGGTAGCATCGGCAATAACAGATTTACTCGTTTCCCAAGGTGTTTTGAAATACTCCTTATCCGCAATGTTTTTCCCATGATGTTCAGCACCCTCTGAGTGGGCAATTTCAGTTCCTGTGGGATCACAAATTAAAAGGTGAGAATACTGTGGGTTATCCTTAATAAAACGTTGAAAATATGGCTCCGCTTGTTGGTAATTCATCGATTTTACAATGGGGGTATGGGCTAGTTCCATGACAATTCTTTGTTCAGCCTCTAATATGTCACTTAAATTGGTGCTTAATAACTGTTGTGTTTGGATACCATATTGTTCTTTAAGAATCATTTTTGACTTGTTAATGCTATAAAAACTGTAGCCACCCAGGGGTAGTAAAGTTATTACAATAAATGAGATTAACAACCTCACTCGTAAACTTCCCCACCATACTTTGCCCGCTCCCTTCATTATGCAACCCCTTCCAGAATATTATAAATTTTTCATGGCATTAATAACATATTTTAACAACTATCTAGATTGTGAAATGTCTTGTAATTGACAATGCCAAAATATTGACCTAAAAGGGTCAATTAAATCAAGGAATGTACAAGGTATACGGCTGTACCCCAAATAATCAATGCTGAAATTTTGTTTAACCCTTTAAGCCACTTGCCCTCCCCATCTTTTTTGCCTAATAGTCTACCTGCCAAAGCTAAGCCAATAAACCAAAACCAGGAAACTAGAATGGCTGCTAGGGCAAACAGCCACTTGTCATTACCGGAATAATGAAGTGAGCTGGTGCCAATGACACCTACTGTATCAAGAATAGCATGGGGATTGAGTAACGAAACTGAGGCCGCAAATAATATCTGCTTTTTAGGAGGCGTCGCTTCTGGTTGTTCCTCGGCGTTGCTGCCAACTGTGCTGCGCCAAGTGGCCCAGCCCATATAAATTAAAAATATTATTCCTAAACCATACAATACAGTATTTAACCAGTTAAGCTTTAGTACGAGGACGGATACACCTAGTACAGCCATCGCTATAAGCATGGTATCGCAAATTGCGGCAGTAATAATAACCGGAGCTGCCTTAAATAGGGTGGGTTGGTTGGCTCCCTGGTTAAATACAAAAACATTTTGTACCCCCAAGGGGAGTATTAGACCAAAGGCCAATAAAAACCCGTGAATAAAAGCATCCATTTCTAATCCTCCCATCCTCTGTTACTTCTAGTACGAAGGACCAGAGCAAAATTAAGCTCAGCCTATTTAATATCTGGCTGAGCTTGGTTAACGCTATTTATGATAGAGCGTTTTAAACTGAACAACAGCCTCAGCAATGGCCTCGGCTATTAGCATCTGATTGCTGTCTTCAAACAAGAACTGATCTTCCTGGGGATTTGAAATGAAGCCTGTCTCCACTAGAACGGACGGCATTTTGGTATGTTTAATAACATAGAAGCCTGCTTCCTTCACCTTACGATCCACTTGATGGGTCTTGGTTAAAATAGCTCTGTGAATTAAATCCGCAAGGGTTTTATCGCTACCGTAAAATGCATAGGTTTCTAATCCTGATACCCCGGAATTCGCCGCAGCATTGGCATGGATGCTAATAAAGCAAAGGGGGTTGAGCCGATTGGCCAATTGAGCTCTCTCGTCTAAAGATAGGAAAGCAGCATCTTCTTCCCTTGTCATTACCACAGAAAAGCCACGGTCCTCCAGAGTATTTTTTAATTTCTGGGATATGGCTAGGTTGACGGTTTTTTCCCATCTGCCGCTGGCTCCAATCGCTCCTACGTCTTTACCTCCATGGCCCGGATCAATGACAATAAGGTTACTCTGACTGTTAACCACTTTATTGGTGTACCCTTCTTCGGGTGGTGCTGGTTCCCTTTTGGTCAAAGTGATCATCAGCTTGTCCTCCAGCTGGTTTGCTTGATACCCAGTGGTACTCCGGTCCTTCAGTTGGAGCACCACCCTTGTTACGTCACCAGGGTGAACACCCAATTTTATCGCATCTAAAAATTGACTCTCTATGGTTGGGTCAGCACCCACCCTTTGGGCTGTATTCGCTAGATCAAAGACAATCCGATCTGGATTCTTTAACTCAAAAACATTGTTCGTGCCTTGTTTTACGGATATTTCAATTACCGCTTGGTCTTCTGTTTCTACAAGGGAAATATCCGTAAGTTCTCTGTTAACAGACCCACTTCCATCCGCATCATCATCTTGGTCCTGGTGGTTATTCTGAACCCGCTCAATAATAACCCTTTTTTCATTGCCCTGCCAATTTACCGTTGCACCTAGCTGTTCACTGATAAACCTCAGTGGTACCATTGTCCGATTGGCCATCATCTGTGGCGGAACATCCATCTGGTTGGGTATGCCATTTATATATGAAGTTTTATTATTAAGTTTTAATTTAAGTACATTGTTCTGGTCCGTAATCGTTACAGTTTGCGTGCTTTTTTCCCAATCCACAAATGCCCCAAGGGATTCGGAAATCACCCTTAAAGGAACCAATACCCGGCTATTAATAATTTGTGGTGCAACATCGGTCTCAATGAATTGGTCATTAATCATCAATTCTGGTGTCTTGGCCAGTGCCGGTGTTGCTGCGAATAGGAAGCAAACAATCATTATGATACTGTATAGTTTTTTCAATGTCCTCTCCTCCCCTATCAAATTATACTGTAAAATTAAGTGGTTTAGGGGGGAATTTATAACTTTTTAAGATTATGACGGACAAACGCCCTTTCCTAAAAGGAAAATTAAAGGGTATGAAAGGCCGTTAGCCTTCATACCCTTTGTGTCCTCCGCTAAATTGCGATTCTCCGGCTGGTTTTCCAATGTAATAACCCTGGGAAAAATTTACCCCCAGTTTCCTGAGTTCTTGAATAATTTCATCATTTTCAACAAACTCCGCTACGGTCTTTTTGCCTAGAGAATTGGCAACTGTTTGAATTGCCTGCACAAAGGCCAGCTGAGTAGGGTCTTGGTGTATATTACGCACGTAGGAACCATCAATTTTTATATAATCCACCGGTAATTCCCGAAGATAATTAAAGGAAGAAAAACCAATACCAAAGTCATCCAAGGCAAAGGGGCAGCCCAGTTCTCTTAATCTATTAATCCAGTGCCCTGCTTGAACAAAATCCTTTACTGCCACGGTTTCCGTTATCTCAAAACCCAGACGAGAGGCATCTATCCCGCTGCTAAAAATCTCTCCCTCAATGATTTGTAACAGTTTCTTATCTCCCAGACTTACGCCAGAAAGGTTGACAAAAAGTTTGATTTCCGGATTCTTTTCTAGGATTTTTATGGCACTCTCTACCACTAACTGATCAATCTGTGACATTAAGCCAAATTTTTCTGCGATGGGAATAAACTCCCCGGGTAATAATATCTGCCCCTGTGGGTCCCTTAAGCGCAGCAGAACCTCGTAGTGTACGATGTTTTCTTCGTAATTGTTTACCACCGGTTGAAAGAGTAAGATAAAGCGGTTTTCTCTAATTCCCGTCCGAACAATATCAACCATTTCCGTGGTCCTAGAAAAATTGGCAGCCGCTATTTCATTGGGGGAAATAAGCACGACCCTGTTTTTCCCCCTTTCCTTGGCCATACGCACTGCAATATCAGCATGGGTTAAAAGTTCCTTGCTATCCAGTGTTCCATCCACCATGACAACACCCATACTGATGGTTAGGTAATAACAAACCCTTTGTCTGACAATACAGATCTCTGCTTGTTCAATGGACATTCTGATTTTTTCCGCTACCTCATTTACTTGCTGTAAATTTTCCGCTTCTAGCAATAAAGCAAATTCGTCCCCGGATAAACGGGCAATGAAATCATCCGCTCCAAGATGATTTTTTAAAGCTGACACCAGTGATATTAATAGTTCATCGCCGCCAGCATGACCCAGCACGTCATTAACCAGATTAAAATTATCTACATCGATCAGTACCAGTGCCTTTGCCTGGCCGCCCTTGGCTTCCTCGATAGCCTTCTTTAGCCTTTCCTCTAATGAATATCGGTTGGGTATTTTGGTTAAATAATCATGGGTAGCCAGATAGGCCATTTGCTCTTCGGCTTTTTTTCGTACGGTTATATCCTCCACCAGACAGATAAATAATTTTTGTTGTATAGAAGAAACAATAAGCCTAGCCCAAATAATTCTGCCGCTCTTATGAAAATACCGTTTAACCATTTCGAAGGAGTCACGTTTTCCCGTTAATATTTCCTGATATAAATTCGTACTTTCCTGTAAGTTACCAGGGTGAGTAACTTCCTTGTAGGATTTACCGATCAATTCTTCTTCACTATACCCCAGTATTTGCTGCAGTGCTGCATTGCTTTCAATTAAACTGCCATCTAAATCTGTGATAGCAATACCCATGGCTGCCTTTTCGAAAATAGTTTTAAAGTATTCTTTATCAAACTGCTGCAAGTTCACCTGTTCACAATGCACCTAACATCACCCCCTCGCCTGTTAATCTAGCTAAAATAGTTTATTCACTAACTTCCATAAATAATCAGGATTACCTTCAGTTGGTAATAAAAAAAGTACTGTCATCTATTTATTTTTGTATGACCTCTTCGGTTTATGATAGAATAACAGAAATTAACTCTTGGGGAGCAATTTATGGAAACTACGATAAAGAGGCATTATCAAAACAACAAGAAACAGTATGAAGGTCAGCTAGCTGGGCTAAGGAAGACAGATAATTCACTTGTTCTATACCGCAGTCTGGCCGCCCTAAGTATGGTTGGCTTATTGATTTATGGCTATATGAAGGGTTTCCCAAACTTTTATTTTTATGTTCTACCCGTTCTTTTCGTGTTTGTGCTAATGGTACAAAAGCATAAAAAAGTAAGAAGGAAAATAATTCATATAGAAAACTTGCTTCAGATTAATCTTTGGGCCTTGGCCAGAATTTCCGGCCACTGGACAAAGTTTTCCTGGCGTGGGGAATCATTTCTAGATCCGGAACATCCCTTTGCCAGTGACCTCAATATCTTTGGTCAAGACTCACTCTTTCAATATATCAACGCCGCCAATCTGGTTACGGGAGAGCAGGCACTAGCAAAGCTGTTCCTTGGCCCAACCCGTGCGGAGGATATTAACGACCGCCAGATGGCGATTCAGGATTTATCCTCCCGCTTGTCCTGGCGCCAACACCTGCAAGCCACTGGTATGTCCACCCAGTACAGGCAAAATGACCTGGTTAATTTATGGGAATGGGCCAAACAAGGACCCCTTTTGGCAAATAAAACATACATTTATCTACTCTGGCTATTGCCCTTGACCACCTTGGTCTGTTTAATTTTAATGGCATATCGCATCGTTCCTACCTCTGTGCCTTTGGCCCTCTTAATTTTGCAAGTACTATTGGTAGTTGTGGGTCAGGTTTTTATAGCCAAATCCTTGCAAAATACGGAAAGAATCTCAGAAGAATTGGAACGTCTTGTGCTGCTTTTGAAGCATATTGAGGAAGCAACTTTTCAGGCCCCACTGCTGGTGACACTCCAGAAAAAATTGATGCAGAAGGATCAAAAGGCTTCCCAACAAATTAAGGCACTGGCTAAAATAGCTACTTTAATTAATTTAAGAAACTCGGTGGTCTATCATTTTATTAATGCCTTAATCTTCTGGGATCTCTATACAATACGTGCTATGGATCAATGGAAGTCTCGGTATGGTCTATTTTTGGAAGAGTGGTTTGAAATTATCGGTCAATTCGAAGCTTTGTCCAGCATAGCAGCTCTGGCCCATGACAATCCACATTGGGTCTTTCCCAAGGTCTCTGAGGCTGGGCCATCCTTTTCGGCCACCGACCTGGGACACCCATTAATAAATGAAGCATCCCGAATCTCTAACAATGTCTCTTTGCCTCAGCCCGGGACCATCCATATTATTACCGGTTCCAATATGTCCGGCAAAAGTACTCTGCTGCGCACAGTGGGTATTAACCTTGTGCTGGCCTATGCCGGAGCACCTGCCTGCGCCAAAAACATGCACTGTTCTCTCATGAACATTTACACCAGTATGCGAATTCAGGATAACCTGGAGCAAAGTATTTCTTCCTTTTATGCGGAACTGAAACGCATAAAATTAGTCATAGAAGCTGCCAACCAGGGCCACCCTCTGATTTTCCTGTTGGATGAAATATTCAGAGGTACCAACTCCCGGGATCGCATAGCCGGCGCCAGAACAATTATTAAAAATTTAGCCAAGCAATCGGTGATTGGTTTTGTTACCACCCATGACCTGGAGCTTAGTACCCTGGCATCAGAATATCCGCAACGCATTAAAAATTACCATTTTACGGACGCAATCATAAATAATGAAATGACCTTCGATTACCGCTTGAAGGAAGGGGTTTCCCAGACTACCAATGCTATCGCTCTAATGAAAATGATTGGTATTGATGTTTAATCTACACAAACAAGCAGTCATTGTGTCGACACGACAAATACTTCTAGCGAAAAGAAACCAAAATTTAAAACCCGGTCCTTATCTTTCAAGGCTTACCGGGTTTTGAGTTATTCATCAGGGTTTAAGACTGTTTCTTATCGATTCAACTGCAAAAGTCAGGTTGTATAACTAGACCCCCCCTTAAATTCAGGATGCTTTTTATCAAAAAGGCATTCATCATTGAAAAGTACCTTTTTTACCTGGAAACAACATATTGTCCTCTGCCATTGCCCTTTGCCTGATATAGGGCAGCATCCGCCACTTGAAACACTTTTTCATATGGTTTTGTTTCATTCACCAATACGATGCCAATGCTGACGGATATTGTTATGCCATCTATGGTTTTATGCACAAACTTACTCAATTGCTGACATTTTCTCTGCACAAATTCACCCGAAGGGATATCCTTCATATATATGCAGAATTCATCACCACCAAGACGTCCAATGATATCGGTGTTTCGGAAGATACGTTTCAAATCCCTTGCTAAATCTTGCAGTACCCGATCACCTGTATGATGGCCAAGACGGTCGTTTACATTTTTAAACAAATCCAAATCTACCAGCAAAAAAGCATCCATGGTACCATGGCACCGCTGAGCGATCCTTTCCACAATCAGCTCCTTACTGGTTGCAGCATTATACAGACCGGTTAAGCCATCCCTTTGGGCCTTGGAAATAAGAGCTTCTTTTTCTGCAGCTTCCTCACTGATGTCAATTAGTTTTCCAATGATATATTCTACTTTTCCATTGCTGTCACATACACTGGAGTTAATTACTTTAAACGTGCCCACCCCACCGTCAGCCAGAGGCAGTTTTATTTCGTAGGTTGTGTTATATCTTTCCGGTTTACATAGCAATTCCGCATTGGGGTTTTTAAACTGTAAATTCACCAAGCTATTTTTCAGCATGCCGCTGGATTCATCAATGGTTCCCTGCATTTCAAAAAGCTGGCTGCACTTCTCAGACAACACCAGCAAATCCTTCTTTATGTCATATTCATAAAGATACTCGTTGGAAATTTCAGCCAGAACCTCATACCGTTTATTCTGCACTTTTAGCTTGATATTTGAGTTGATATTGCAATAAATTCCATATGTCAGTAAAGCAATGACGACAAAAGCAATGACCGCTATTTCTGAGCCATAGGATTTAAAAAGCATTGCGGGGGTAATTTTTCTTTCAACATGGGAGGTAACATCCAGAACGATATTCTGCATTTGATTTTCACTGATTGCACCCAATGATTTATTTATAATAGCTTCTAATAATTTATCTTTGTTGATAAACCCCAGGCAGTATTCCCTTGGCTCCTTTTCCTGTGGAATAGTCACAATATGATTATAGCCATTCTGAAGTGTATAAAATACCACCGAATATGCATTACCATAACCATAATCTGCTTCTCCAGATTCTACGGCATCCAAACTCTCTTCCCGGGTGTTAAAGTAAATCGCATTTTCTTCTTTGATTCCTTTCGGAAGTTTACTGCCTTTTACAGCAGCATAGATTTTATCATTCAGTTTATTTGCATTGACTGAAGAATGTACATAGAGAATCGTTGAGGACTTTAGAAACGGTCGGGATAAAACCATGTCAGGAAAGGAATAACTGGAATAATTATAGGGAATCCCAACAAAAATATCCGCTTTTTCTTTTAAGACTTGATCCAACGAATCTACCATCTTATATTCAAAAACAAGCCCTGTCAGCTTAGAGATTTCATCCATTACATGACGGGAAATGCCCTGCATTTCTCCATTTTCATCAGCATATTGAAGGGGTGCTGCTCCATCTAGCGTTATTACCTTTAGTACCGGATTTTTTGAAATATATTCCTTTTCCTCCTGTGTCAAATTTAAGGGCCGGGCCTCTGCCGTGATTGCCAATACCATTACAAAAAACCAGCAAATACTTACCAGCAGGGTTTTTTTAACCATCCGTTTGTAAAAAATAATGTTTTTGTACCCATCAAGAATCATGTAGCATTCCCCCATCAGCTAAGCAACGGATATATGTACCCCACATGGATTATTTACTCAACCAACCCTCTATGCAAAAAACACAATTCAAAATTTTGCAGGCTAAGTTAACCCTTATTATACTATCTAATATATATCTCCTCCATACAAGTTTAAGGTTTTCAACTGCCATAATAACCCAACAACGGAAGACTTAAGGAAACTGAATGGGGTCAGGCCTGCAGCATGGCAATATTGTAAAAGTAAAACATAATCCTGCCATGCTGCGGGCCTGACCCCAGCTACTAATCTACTTTCATTTTTACAACACTCAAAACGCCGTCCCGTTCATTGGTCAGGACAATTTCACCCTGATGTAATTTAAGTATTCGCTGTACAATGGTTAGACCCAGGCCATATTTTCCTTCATGGCCTTTCTGAAAGGGCTTGAATATACCCTGTAAAATATGGGGCTCGATCTGGGAACCATCATTCCAAAGGGTGAGCATTACTTCGTGATTCCTATTAAACTTGAGATTGATCTCAATTCGTGACCTTGCATAACGCAGATGATTGTCGAAAAGGTTTTCAACCATGGCCCGCAAGGTTTCTGCATCACCCATTACGGTACCTTCCTGGAGGTCTAACTGCAGGGTTATGTCAGGCCTTTGCAGGCTTAGCCGCTGGACACTTTTTTCGATCAACTTATCAAATTGTACCTCTTCCTGCATCGGCTTTCTGTTTGACAAATAATCCAGACGTGTTAAATAAAGAAGTTGTTTAATTAATTTCTCCAATCTGGCCCCTTCTTCGTCGATCACCTCGATACTCCCGTTCGGATCACCCTTTGGGTAGATACCATCCTTCATCGCTTGGGCATAGCTGCGAATAACCATCACCGGTGTTTTCAATTCATGTGATATATTTTGCAGCATGGTTTGCTGCGTTTCATCTTGTTGAATGAGTTGCTGTCGCATGGTATCAATCGAGGCAGCCAACTGGCCAATTTCATCATTTCTCTTTATTGCCAAAGGCTCATGCCAATTCCGATTGGCAATGCGCTTAACATGCTGTTCCATCAGCGTAAGGGGTCGGGTGAGGTAGCGCACGATGAATAGCGACACAAACCAACTGGCCACCAGAGCAAGCCCCACATAGAGCATCAGATTAAATAAGAACTCCTTGACAAACCGATCCTCCTCCGGTTTTCTTAAAAACATAACCTGATACAGGGGGCGTTCATAAGCCATGTCTTTGATTATAACGTAGCGAATGGCAATCTGCCCATTGCGGCTTTCATAGAGTTCCTTAGACAATAGCTGGGATTCTGCATTTTGCTTTATTTCTTGTAAAAAGGACTGCTGAAAAGCTTGTTTAGCCTGCAGGGGTAAGGTTGTTCCATCCCCCAGCATGATAAAACTGCGGATATGAAAACCCCGGTCATTCAGTGGTTCCACTTGACTCCTGGGTGGTTCGCGGGGCGGCACCGGTTCCAGCATTTTATCATTAAAGAAACTGCGAATGAGATGAGGGGTGAAGATTAGTACCACCAGGTATAAGGATAAGCTAACCACGGAAATGGCCAGCCATATTTTAACCGTCAGCGATAGGTTTTTCATTTTGCCAGCACCCTGTAGCCATAGCCATAAACCGTTTCAATGCGTAACTCCGGCAGCTTTTTTCTGATGCGCCGTACCAAGTCATCCACCGAACGGTCGGTACCAACATAATCCTCTCCCCAAACCCAGTTAATAATTTGCTCCCGAGAAAGTGCCTGCCCCTTGTGCTTAGTAAAAAATAACGCTAAATCATATTCCTTTGAGGTTAACTCAATAACCCGGTCATCCCTGCTGATTTCACGCTTCGACTCATCCAACAGATAGGGTTCCAGATATAGGTTTGGTTTTTCTAACTCTGCAAACTTATTGTATACCCGTTCCAGAACCCTCCGGGCACGGATAACCAGTTCCCTGGGCAGGAAGGGTTTAGCCAAATAATCATCGCTGCCCATTTCTAGACCCATGATACGATCTATATCAGCATCCCGGGCTGAGATAAAAATTACCGGCATGCCTGGTGCTTCCTCTTTAATGCGTCGCAGCAGTTGGTAACCATCAATGTCCGGCAGCATAATATCAAGAATCCAGAGATGGGGACATTCATCAATAACGCCCAAGGCAGATTGCCCATTTGTAAATGACCGCACTTCCCAACCTTCCTTTTGCAAATAGGAGGTTAGGATCTGGTTTAAGTTTAATTCATCCTCAACTAAAAAAATTTGATACATCTCCCACACACCCTACCTGTAAATTGGCCTTCCGCCCCATATGAAAAAGCCCAGACCCCCAATCAGTAGGGAGTCTGGTTTTGCTTCCTTAATTTGATTCTGTTAATTTATTGGACAACTGCTGGTTTTTCTCCTTCAATTGTTCTAACATCTGAGGCAAAAATTCTTTAATTTTAGTTTCATCGTTGGCTGCTATTGCCTCATGGAACGAAGCCATTGGGTTATCTTTAGCGTCTTTTCTAAGATCAAGATTGCGTTTTTTCATTTCTTCTTTCGTTTGTTCCTTGGTCAATTTACCGCTTTTTACATCTTCCCGGATCGCTTGGAGTTGTTGCTTTGCTTCATCGGATAGTTGAGGTTGCCCTTTGAAGCCTTTTTTATCTCGGATCTTTTCTAGGCCAAGGGCCTGTAGTTGTTCCTGTGCTTGTTCTTTGGTTATTTTTCCATTTTTAACATCTTCACGGATGGCCTCTACTTTAGCTTTTACTTCCTCGGATAATTCCGGCCTTTGCTCATTGACAGGCCGCTTGTCCTTCATCTCTTCCCTTAACTGGTCCTGCTTAGCCAGGGCACTTTGCCATTCTGTCAAGCTGTCTGGTGTATATTTGGTTACCAGTTCAATAAGCTTCTCATTGAACTCCTGCTGTTTTTCTTGATTAAAGGGTTGGTGGTGGGCAAAGCCTTTATGGCCTGCCAACTCCGCCTTACCATTGACTGCATCAGCGGCAAAGGCAGCAGAGGGTACCAATACAGCAAAGGCCAAAAGAGTGGATACAGCTTTGGTTTGCCAATTTTTCATTTTGTTTATTCCTCCCTTGAATTTTTTCAGTGTGACCATGCTTATACGATAGGTCAAGAATGCAGCACAATTATCAAAGAACTGTGAAAAATTGTGTAAAAAACATTTCTTGTCAAAAACCAGCAGACTGCTTATGCCTGGTCTGACGTTTGGAGCATCCAGGTTAAATTAATTCATCACAATACCCTCTGCAGCCAATTTTAAAGAATGCTGGCTCAAATAAAGGCTATAGCTGGCTGTAACCTTTTGATTTTTTACGTTTAGATAGTTTAGCTCGCTCTCCAACAGAGCTAGCTTGGAAAGCTGCCCCATTTCGTAGCGTTTTTGGGCCCACTCATAGGATCTTTGGGCATTGGTGTAATTGGTTAATGCCACTTGATAGTCCTGTTGTTTGGAAGTTATATCTGTCAGCAGATTATTGACCACTTCGTTTAAATTATTTTTTTCGTCAACCAGTTCTAATTCCTTGGCCTTTATTTCTTGCCTTAAGACCAAATATTTGTAATAGTCAAAGTCATCTTCATCGTCCAAATCGTCCTCCATGTCCCTCAGATCCCTTTGCAGTCGGGAAAGGGTGCTATAGGCAGAGCTGACATCGGACAGTAACGTTGCGTACTCAGGTAGTTCAACCTTTTGCGAAGTCTCAAAGGGGACCAACTGCAGCTCAGCGTCATAATCCCTGCCCAGCAAATCGTTAAACTGACCCTTCTTCGTTTTGATACTATTCGTTTGATCCATGACCTTTGTCTTTAGGGTCGTAACACTGGCAGCCAATTCATCTACCTTATATTGACTGCTGCTGCCTAAAGTAAGTTTTTTTCTTTCCAGTCCGAGCTGATATTGTTTCAGTTCCTGCTCCTTATGTAAACTGTTTAAGGAGTCCTCCTGGTTTAAAAGGGAAGTATAGATTTCTTCCACAATGTAATCCATTTGTTTACGATAATTTTCTTCATCCTGCACAGCATCATGATAATTATTCTCTGCATTTTGAATATTACTGGAAGCTGATTTTATTCTTTCATAGTCTTCGCCATTATATTTGTCAATGGCCTCATAATATTGGTAATTGGCTTGCTGTTGCTGGTACTTTGTTCTGTCTGCATTAATTTCATACTTCTTTAGGCTGCGGCTGTTTTCTTTGACCAACCCCTTAGCTTGTTCCAAGGTAATAACCTCTGTCTGGCTAACCACTTCCGTGTCCGCAAAACAGAGGGAAGCACTGCCCAGCACAAAGAACATGGCCAATAGAAGGATTCGCATTTTGCCCATCGCTATCACCCCTTATTCATAACGTAATGCTTCCAGGGGACTAAGTTCCGCAGCCTTCCAGGCCGGGTAAAAACCAAAGAACACCCCTGTCACAACCGAAAAGGTTAATCCTAGGAGAACCCCACTGATTGAAGGAAGGGCCGCCAGCTCAAAGTATTGTAATATTGGTACCGTCATAAAGCCCACGCAGACACCAATCAGGCCCCCTACTAAGCTGATAATCACCGCCTCAATCAAAAACTGGCTTAATATCTCCTTTTTTTTGGCTCCAATGGCCTTCAAGGTGCCGATCTCCTTGGTTCTCTCCTTGACCGTGACGAACATGACATTCATAATGCCGATGCCGCTCACCACCAAAACCACCACGGCCACCGCCAATAACAGCAACGACATGGATCTGGCCGTCTCTTGGGCCGCAGCCAATCTGCTGCCGGCATCCATAATGCGGAATTGATCGGCCCCACCTGCCCGGTGATTTTCATTGAGACTATTGGTAATATCCTCAATGGCGGACTGAACGGTCTCTAGGCTGGTGGCCTGCACATTAATGGTGGGGTTCGCCCTGGTTCCTAATAAAAATCTTTCTCCCACCGTATAGGGCACAAAGGCGGCATCATCATAACTCTGGCCGGAGCCGGTATCGCCCACCCGATCGTAGATACCGATTACCTCAAACCGCCTGCCACTGATGCTGATACTTTGGCCAACAATTTCTGCTGAGTTACCATCCGTCAGGGTATTGGCAAGTTCCGCACCCACCACAGCAACCCGGTTCTTTTTCGTTTCGTCTTCTTCCTCGATGGCCCGACCTGTTTCTACCATTAGGTTGTTACTGGTCTGAAAATCTGGTTGAATTGCCATAAAGGTTCCAGAAGTAGAATAATTATTGAAGTTAATATCTCCATTGCCGCGCAATAATGGATAGGCCTGGGCAATGTTTTCGCTGGCTAAAAATAGTTCGGCATCTTGTTTGGTAAGGGGATCGGCCACCCTTCCCCTTTGGGCGGGCATAACGATAATCGTGCCGACATTCAGCTTGGAGTATTGCTCATTGACCTGGGCTTCACCACCGTTACCAATGGCTACCACCAGGAAAATGGTGGCGGTTCCCACGATCACACCCAGGGTTGTCAAAAAGGTCCGCACTTTGTTTTGGGTGATATTGGTAAAGACTAATTTAAGCAGTTGTTTTAATTTCAAAGCATCACCTGCTTCTTTGGCTAAAGTTTGTCTGGGTGGCAGTGGTTGTTTTGCCTGTGCTGGCCCGTTGGTAAACAACCGTTTCATTGCCCCGCAGGCCTTCTATGACCTCTACGCTGGTGCCATCCGTAAAGCCTGTCTTGATTTGTTTTTCCACCTGTTGCCCCTGTCCATCAAGTACCTTCACCACTTGTTTACCCTGCACCAGCTTCACAGCCTGGTAGGGAACAATTAAACAGTCCTTAACCTCTTTAATGACAAAGGATACCGAACAGGTCATCCCATCCTTAAGTTCTAGCCCGGGATCATGAAGGGTCACTTCCACCGCATAGTTAACCAAACCGTTGGACCCTTCACTGGGTAAGGCATTGACCTTGGTCACTTGACCAGTAAATTTTTTGTCTGGTACAGCTTCCACCGTTGCATAGACCCGTTGTCCCACTTTGATTTGGCCAATATCATACTCAATCACATTCGTAATGGCCTTGATGGTATTGTTTTCATGGATCGTGGCAAAGTCTTGTTCATCCGTAAGACTTTCCCCAACCTTGTTAGCAAAGTCCAAAACAACACCGGAAACCGGGGCATATAAGATCGTATCTTCTAAATTTTCTTTGGCCATTTT
The DNA here is from genome assembly GCF_982386235.1 of Desulfotomaculum sp. NCBI lineage: Bacteria > Bacillati > Bacillota > Clostridia > Eubacteriales > Desulfotomaculaceae > Desulfotomaculum > Desulfotomaculum sp. Next base: position 74,760 of record NZ_CEVWQM010000010.1, read on the forward strand.
GACCTCTAATTCATTTTGGTCTAAGCCCCTGGCCCTTTGCAGCTCAAACTTTTGCTGCAGATTGCCATATTCTGACTCTTTGTTAGCCAGCTCTAATTTTTTTAGTTTTAACTCATTGGCTGCATAGGCATCCGCAATGGTTTCCATCTCTGTATATTCATCCCGTAATTTTTCCAATTCAGCCTCTGCTTTTTTGAGGGTCAGTTCATTGTCTAACTGATTCGTTATGTTTTGGTCCTGGGCCTCCTGCAGCTTGGCTAAGGCCAGTTGGTATTGGTCTTGATAATCCCTGTCATCTAATTTGGCGATCACATCTCCCTTTTTGACCTGATCACCTTCCTTGACTAGAATTTCAGCAATGGTCCCCCTGACATCAAAACGTAGGGTTACTTTCGAAAAATCAATGGTTCCATCCGAATCCAAACCAACCAGAATGTCACCCCTTTGCACCTGAGCCTGCTGGATTTGAACCTCTGTACTTGGCTGGCTGCCTTGTCTTTGCCACCAGTAGCCAGTGCCGCCGATCAAAACAAGGACCGTTAACAAAACAATCCAAAATGATTTTTTCGTTTTTAGTTTGGCTAAATTCTTCAACCTCTGTTCACTAATGATTTTCATATAACTTACCATCCCGTATATAAACTAACTTTTTGACCTGATCAGCCACTTCAACATCATGGGTAATAATGACAATGGTATTTCCTTGTTCATTAAGCTCCTTAAATATTTGCATGGCATCTTCACTGGATTTGCTGTCCAGGTTCCCGGTGGGTTCATCCGCCAATAACAACTTAGGGTTGCCCACAATGGCCCTGGCGATGGCCACCCTTTGCTGCTGACCGCCGGAGAGCTCATTGGGGCGATGACCCAGCCTTGCTTCTAAGCCTAACAGCGTTAGTTTTTCTCTGGCCAGGGCCAGAGCCTCTGCCTCAGGCTGCCCACGATAGAGCAAAGGGAGCATAACATTTTGCAGTGCCGTTAATCGAGGCAACAGGTTAAATTTTTGAAAGATAAAGCCTATTTTTTTGTTGCGAATCTCCGCCAATTCATTTTCTGTGGCTTTTAAAACATCGAACCCATCCAACGAGTATTGGCCGGAGGTGGGAACATCCAGACAACCCAGTATATTCATCAATGTAGATTTTCCCGAACCGGAAGGCCCCAGAACAGCCATGAAATCACCGGCAAGCACCTTGATACTGACATCATCCAGCACCTTAAGTTCCTCGGTGCCATTTTGATAAATCTTTACCAGGTTCGCAGCATCAATTACGCATTTTCCTTCCATTATATTACATCCCCGGCGGCGGGCCACCCATGCCACCCATGCCACCAGCACCACGTTGGAAGCCACTGTTCTGGTCGTTGCCCGTCCTTTCTCTTGTAGTTCTTGTAGCACTACCTCCCATCACCTGAACAAAGGAAATCTCACCATTGGTTTCCCAAATGCGTAATAGGGTATCCTTTTTAATCTGGGAAAGTCCTACCTCCGTTACCTCTTGGCTCCCCCGCTGCATACTTACAATGGGAACCCCAACCGGTATCAGCAAGGTCTCGGCTTCTTCACTGAAACTCATTCCCGGCCCTCCCTGATTAGCCCTTGCCCCGGAATTTGCTGGTTGGCTACCGGCTTGATTGGTTGGCCGCTGGTTTTGGCTTTGTGGCTGGTTTGCCGGTGCTCCTTGGGGTACCTCCCCATTTGGATCGATTTCCGCTTTAAAAATAGTTGCCTCATTACCGACAATCTCCTTCACTTTCCCCATAAAGGCCGGCCTATCCTCTGGCATGGTAACTTTCTGAGTTCCTGAAGTCTCCGACTGCACCGCTTTTTCATTCGTTGCTGTTCCACCGCCGCTGCAGCCAACCATGGCTACGGCAAGAAAGATGCCTAGAAAAATATGTACTCCTTTTTTAAAACACATAACCTCCACCCCATCTGCTTCTTTTGGTAAAACTTTACTTACTGAATGCAAGTGTACAAAATAATTATGGGCAAAGTATGGCCAAATTGTGGGAAATTGTGAAATCCGCTAAATAGGGGTCCGGTTTGACCCCTATTTAGCGGATTTTACGGTATAGCCTTTCCTTTGCATCAATCTCATGATAGCAGTGTGCTAATTCTGAGAGAGCAAGGGTCTCCTTATTGCCCAAGCCAAGAAATCCATGGGTACTCAGACTGTCATGAAATAATCGATATACTTTTTGTTGGAGGATTTTATCAAAATAAATCATCACGTTGCGGCAAATAATTACATCAAATTCATTAAAGGACCCATCCGTTACCAAATTATGTTGGGCAAACAACACCCTTTTGGAAAGGTATGGTTCAAAAATCGCATTCTCCCCGATAACCTTATAATAGTCGGAAAAGGCCCTAGCCCCCCCAGCCTTAATATAATTCTTGGTGTAAACCTGCATTTTGGAGATTGGGAAAATTCCTTGTTTAGCCCTATTTATTACCTCATCATTTATATCCGTAGCATAAATATTGGTTTTATCAAACAAACCCTCCTCATTTAAAAGAATAGCCATGGAATATACCTCTTCCCCGGTGGAGCATCCTGCATGCCAAATCCGAATCTGAGGTTTGTTGATTAACAATGGCAATATCTTTGTTCTAAACGCTAAGAAAAAAAGAGGGTCCCTAAACATTTCTGTCACACGGATACACAAATCATCTAATAACCTCTTCATCGATCCCGTGTCATGCAAAACCTTTTCTTGTAAACCAGATATGCTTTTTACATCTTCAGCCCAAATCCTATGCCATATTCTTCTACGAACAGAGGGATAAACATAATTCCTAAAGTCAAAGCCATAAAGCTGGAAAATTCCCTCCAGTAGAAGACTTATTTCAAGCTTCTCCAATTGACTATCATAATCTTTTTCTTTATCCTCTCTGCCCATCGTCTGCACCTAGCTTCTCGTTCCCTTCAAATGACTATAAATATGTAATAATATTTTTTCGATGGCAAACCATGGTTTCCTCTTACAAAATATTTTAATTTAGGTATTTTTTCACTATTTGTATCATAAAAAAATGCCCCCGGAGTAAACCCTAGGGCATCAAATATTTTTCTGATGTATATAATAGCCAGATTTTTTATATATCTTGTTTAACAAAGAGGCGATATCCTTTTGTTCTGGCCAGGGCAAGTCTAGTTCCTGAAAGATCAGCTTTACAAATGCAAAACCCCGTTGCACTTCTTCCTCTGTCAAGGCCTTCGATAACGCCTCTTCTGCCACTTCAAAATGGCCAAGTATAGATAGATCTAGATTATACCCTGCTTCATCAGCCAGGGAATAAAAACCATTTACACCATTAATAAGCTGCAAGCCATGGCTCAGCCCACCGGATTTTATGGGCAGGGATACTTCTGCCACCTGAACCTCTAATTGGTGGTTATTTAAGAGATAGCCCTTTAATTTCCCTATTTCAGCCTCGGTAAAAAGTTCATTTAATAATAATTGATCACACCAGGCCTCCTGATCTTGTTCATCGTAATTCTCAATTAGTTCCTCATAGGAACCCACAGGAATTTGCCTGCCTACTGCGAACCAGTCAAACTTCACCCGATCTTGTCCCCTATAATGATCAACCACTGACCAAGCTCTAAATAACCGCACCATCGTTTCTATCCCCCTACCTAGCCTTGTGCAAATACTGATTATACCAGCAGCGGACTGGCTACTCTTTTGTTTTGATCGTAACCTTGATACTTCTGCAACAATGATCATTTTGTACAATAATGCACTCTGGTTTATCAATCACCTTATATCCGCCATTGGATTCAATAACTAAATCTTCTACCTTTAGATCCCCTTGTTTGGGAATAAATAAGGGACGATTAAGCGGAATGATTACCGAATCTTTTATAATAGCCATTTATAAACCCCCATTCTAATTTTTAAACGATTGGATTTGGTAATGACCAATAGGTATAAAAATCTCCGGGAGAAAAAATTCCCCGGTCTGTGATTATTCCCGTAAGTAAATGGGGCGGTGTGATATCAAAGGCAGGATAAAAACCCTCTACCTTTTCACCACTGATCTTTGTCCCATTAAAAAATAAGATTTCCTTGGGATTCCGTTGTTCAATTGGTATGTCCTGGCCCCTTAGACATTTTTTATCCGGTCCCCCATAGCCCAAAATATAAAAGGGCAATTGATGGTATTGGGCGGCAATGGCCAATTGAAAGGTACCTACTTTGTTAGCCACCGCTCCATCCAAGGCTATTCGGTCAGCAGCAGTAAAAACCTTTGTTATCATACCCTGGCTCATACAATAGGCTGCCATATTATCGCTTATTAAGGTTACTGATACGCCCAGTTCGGAAGCCGACCAAGCCGTAAGCCGGGCACCCTGCAGATAAGGTCTGGTTTCGTTGGTGATTAGTTTTATTTTTTTGCCATGCTCCAGTGCCAGCCGCAGCATATATAAAAGGGCTGGGCCGGGAAAGCAGTGGGTCAGGAGGCAGTCTCCGTCTTGCAGCAAAGTCTCAGCCCATTGGCCCGTTAACCGAGAACGTACATCTGATTTTTTATTGATTGCGGTAAGGCGATTTAATATCTGTCCTGACCAGTTATCATCTTGCCAAATTACTTTATCTAACAATCTTTCCAAGAGAACCTTGATATGAAAACCAGTGGGACGGGTATTAACCAAGCGATCCTTGACCATTAATAAGTTTTTCCGGGCTTCTTCAATACCGATGCCCAGAGACTCCTGCCGACGCGCTGCCAAATAAAGTCCATAGCCAGCTGTAATGGCAATATCCCCTGCCCCTTGTACTACCATAGCTTCAATACTCTTGGCTACTTCTTCATAGTTATGACAAACCACCTCTAAAATTTGCTGAGGAAAATGACGGCGATCTAAAAGTACCAGACAATCATCCCTTAGATAAACATTGTGATCGATGTTCATTAACAAAGGTTCTGCCAAATAGCTTCCTCCCCTCTAAGCTATAGGATTAAAGGTTCAGATTATTATTATTAAGCCAAGCGATAATCTTACTGACGGGGGTACCTGGTTCGAATATTTCATCCACCGCGCCTAAGGCCTTTAGCTCCTGCCTATGCTGCTCAGGAATCATTCCTCCCCCAAAAACCAGGATGTGGCTTGCTTTTTGGGCAGCGAGCAATTCCTTCAGCCGAGGAAACAACTCCCGATGGGAACCATTGTGTACGCTCAACCCAACAAAATGCACCTTATCCTGCACAGCCGTTTGAACAATTTCTTCCAGTGTACCATATAAACCAGTATAAATAACTTCCATGCCACCTTGATCCCTTAAACCACGAGCCAATAAACGGATTTCTTTATTTTGATGATCTAAGCCAACCTTTGCCAGCAAAACCTTAATGGTCTTCTTTTCCATATTTAACACCCTTTATACTAAATAATATTCGATGATGGGTTCGTTAATTTAACTACCCATCATCGAATCTAGGTTTAAATGGCCTTATTTAACATACTTACTGGCTATTTGATCCGCTAATGTATAGGGATCTATTTCCTTTTTCAATACCTGCTCAACCATTTTTTCAATCTCGCCATCTTTTTCCAGATTGTTTAATACTGGCTGAAGGATTGCTCCCCAGAGGGCTTCATTAATCTCCGCTGCGGTCTTACGGCGCATACGTTCGACCAGCAGGTTATTATCAACCAGATATTGATAATGCTCCTCCACCTTTTCCCGAATAGCATCAACACTTTCGGCAAATTTGTGGGGTTCAAGGACACTTTCAACCAATAGTACCGGTATATTCCAACTATTATCTGCAGCAGCACCCTTAGACATGTGTACCATATTTAAGGTTTCCTTATATAATTTGCCGGCCCCATCACGGTCCGCCTTATTAATAACAAAGATATCTGCCACTTCCATTAAGCCAGCCTTGAGGGCTTGTATTTCGTCCCCCATACCAGGTACCAGTACAACGATTACAGTATGGGCATGATTGATAATTTCTACCTCTTGCTGTCCGACACCGCAAGTTTCAACAATTATTTTCTCCTTGCCCAGGGCATCCATGACATGGATACCTTCACCAACGGCCTTGGATAGGCCACCCATCGAACATCTGGTGGCTAGGCTCCGGACAAATACTTTTTTGTCCTCAGCATGTCTCAGCATGCGGATTCTATCACCCAAAAGGGCTCCCCCGGTAAAGGGGCTGGTGGGGTCAACTGCTAATACTCCCACACTTTTATCCTTTTGACGAAAGGCATAAATAAACTCATCCGTAAGGGTACTCTTGCCGGCACCGGGTGCCCCGGTGATTCCTATGACATGGGCATTACCGGTATTATTAAAGATTTCCTGCATGGCTATATGGGTATTGGGGATTTGGTCTTCCAGATTTCTGATGAGGCGGGAGGCAGCACGGATGTCTCCGGCTAAAACCTTTTTGCCCAGTTCTTTCATGTTACTCACGCCCTCGGAGTTATGTTTTTATTAATCCACTCAACCAATGAATCAAGAGTGGCTCCCGGAGTAAAAATAGCCTTAAGTCCTGCCTCATACAGGGCATCCATATCCTGCTCTGGTATAATCCCCCCACCAATAACCACGATATCCTCGGCGCCTTCATCCTTTAGGAGTTTGGCTACTTGGGGAAATAGGTACTTATGAGCACCTGATAAGCAGCTTAAACCAACAACGTCAACGTCTTCCTGTAGGGCAGCAGCAGCTATCTGCTCTGGGGTTTGGTGACAACCAGTATAGATTACCTCAAAACCGGCATCCCGGAAGCATCTAGCCAATACTTTAGCACCACGATCATGGCCATCCAACCCGGGTTTAGCGAGTAATATGCGAATTCTTCTCTCCGACATCACGTTACCTCCTTTAGGGATTTAAAAAGATTTAATTAATAAATGCCAGGGTCACGGTATTCACCGAATACTTCTCTATAAACATCGCAAATTTCTTGCACGGTGGCATAGCTCTTAACTGCTTCAATGCAATAAGGCATCACATTGTCGCCTCTTCTGCAGGCATTTTCCAAATCCTTCAAGGTCTCAGCCACTCTGCGGCCGTCACGCTTTCTCTTAACCGCAGCGAGACGCGCTAACTGTTCGTTTTCAACAGCATCGTCGATTTCCAGGAAGGGAATGTCAACCTGTTCATCGGCTTCTACATACTTGTTGACACCGATCATAACCTTTTCCTGGGCATCAATTTGCTGTTGGAACTTATAGGCCGCATCGGAGATTTCCAGTTGTGGGAAACCTTTATCGATGGCTGCAATCATGCCGCCCATTTCATCAATCTTATGGATGTATTCCCAAGCCTTTTCTTCCATTTCGTTGGTCAGTGCCTCTACGAAATAGGAACCGGCTAATGGATCAATGGTGTTAGCAGCACCGGTTTCTTCGGCAATAATCTGCTGGGTTCTTAAAGCAATTTGAACGGCATGGTCCGAAGGCAGGCACAAAACTTCATCCAGCGAGTTGGTGTGCAGGGACTGCGTTCCTCCCAGAACAGCAGCCAAAGCCTGTGTGGCGGTTCTGACAACGTTGTTGTAAGGCTGCTGAGCAGTTAGTGAACAGCCGGCTGTCTGGGTGTGGAATCTCATCCACCAGGAACGTGGGTCCTTAGAGTCATAACGGTCACGCATGGCCTTCGCCCAGATGCGGCGGGCAGCTCTTAGCTTAGCAATTTCCTCAAAGAAATCGATGTGTGAGTTAAAGAAAAAGGATAATCTGGGAGCAAACTCATCTACATGCAAGCCCTTACGCCGAATGGCGTCCTCCACATATTCCATCCCATCCCTTAAGGTGAAGGCCAATTCCTGAACGGCAGTGGCTCCGGCTTCTCGAATGTGATAGCCGCTGATACTGATGGTATTCCACTTGGGAACATATTTGGTGCCAAATTCAACGGTATCACTGATTAATTTTACCGATGGCTCGGGCGGGCACATAAAGGTTTTCTGGGCAATAAATTCTTTTAACATATCATTCTGAATGGTCCCGCCGATTTTGGTAAGGGGAATTCCCTGCTCCTGTGCCGATGCACAGTACATGGCCCATAATGCCGTGGCCGGCGGGTTAATGGTCATGGATGTTGTGATTTTATCCAGGGGGACGCCTTTAATCAGATCTCTAAAGTCATCAATGGTATCGATGGCTACACCACACTTGCCGCACTCACCCTTAGCTTTGGGGGAATCCGTGTCATAACCCATCAAGGTGGGAAAATCAAAGGCGGTGCTTAGGCCGGTTTGGCCAGTTTTTAAGAGGTAATGCCAGCGGTTATTCGTCTCTACGGCAGTACCCATACCTGCAAACATTCGGAAGGTCCAATATTTTCCACGATAACCAGTTGCTTGGTTCCCTCTTAAATAGGGGAATTGTCCGGGGTAAGCAATGTCTCTTTCAAAATCCATATCCTTGATGTCTTCAGGTCCATATATCCTTTTAATTTCCAGATCAGAAACAGTGGTCCATTTTTCCTTTTGGTCAGCGCGCTTAGCAATGGTTTTCTTGACTTCATCTTCCCACTTTTGCCTTAAACTACTTGCTTGATTCAATAATTCTTCAGTAAACAAAAGGTATTCCCTCCTAACGTATATTTTGTGATAAGGCTAATACTCTATGCCCGCCCTATCTTTAATCCCTGCATTGTAGTGATGTTTTATTTCCGTAACTTCACTTACTAAATCAGCTATATCCCTGAGTTTCTCTGAAGCATATCGACCTGTTAAAACCAGATCCAATTCAGTTGGTTTGTTTTTGGCCAGGTTTAAAACGTCTTCCTCGGGAATTAAATTAAAGTCAACTGCAACATTAATCTCATCTAAAATAACCATGTCATATTGACCACTGGCAATGATCTCTTTGACCTTTTCGAAACCCTGCCTAGCCAAATCAACATCCACCGGCGCAGGATTATCTCTCATAACAAAACTGTCCAGGCCAAATTGGTGAATCTTAAGATCCGGCAGATATTTTTCAGCGGCTAAAACTTCCCCATATTTTCTCCCCTTCATAAACTGAACCAAACACACCTGATAACCTTGCCCAACTGCCCGTAAAGCCTGCCCAAAGGCAGAGGTTGTTTTACCCTTTCCATTACCTGTGATTACCATTACCAGGCCTCGTTTGGCTATGCTGGCGGTGGATTTCATCTCCCCCAACTTTTCACCCCCTATTAATTGTCCATGTGTCTAAATAAGTAATAGTTTGTATCTAAAAATTCTGAATGTTTAATCTTTTAATAGCAACTTTCATGCCAGTATTAAATAATCTATTTCTGAGCAATAACTGTTTTATTCAGAACATAATTGCTCCTACCTAAGCAGCAGAGCAACACCTTTGGTTTGCAAGAGCTGTTGCATCGTTTTTCAGAATACTCCTAATCTTATGCAATCGCCTACATCTACTGTTGTTTTTTGACAATTTCTCGCAAAGAAAGGAATAGTCCCTCAGACTATTCCTTTCAATTTGGTTTTTTGTGGTTTTAACCTGTTGCTGTCTAACAACATTTGGCCTAAAAACATGCTGTTGCACATTTGGTGCACTGTTGTTGTAAAGCAATGCTTTACGGACTAGGATCATCAATGCTGCTGACTCTTAGTTTTCTTTGAAAACGTTTTAAAATTTTAACAAAATTTGCCCCAAACAATAAACAAAAAACAATATTCCCCACAGCATGAAAAGTATCAAACCAGAAGCTGGCAGCATAGGTAAGGACAAAGGATTGCCAATTTAGAGGTTGAATAAAGGCAGCCCATGACCATAGAGTCATGATGCAGCCAAAAAGATAGCCCCAGATAAAGTTAAAAAAAGCTAATCCCTTAATCCCTATATTGGGATAAACCCCTTTGAGCAGCCCCGCTGAGGCGCCGGCCAGTCCCCAGCTAAACATTTGCCACGGTGTCCACGGTCCCTGACCTAAAAAGAAATTTGATACCAAGGCTGCCGTTGATCCAATCATAAAACCAGCGTTAGGTCCTAAAACAAACCCAGAAATGATTACGATAAAGGTTGTTGGCGTAACACCGGGCAGAGCAGCAAAGGGTATGCGCCCCACCGCAGCAATGGCCACCATCACAGTAATAAAAGCTATTTCCCTGGCTGTATCCTCTCTCTGCTCAAAGCCCCAATAAAGAAAAATCAATGCTATCATCAGTATTTCAAAGGAAAGCATGCCCCAGCCTTGTTTGGCCACAATATTATTATTATTTATACTGACTAGCAGTAACCCCAGCACAATCACTAAAAAAATCGGCAAAGCAAATCGACGTACTCTCACCTAAATCCCTCTTTCAGCACTGGTCTGATAGGTTTTTCTCTCCTGCATCAAGGGTTGGATCTTTTCATAGGCCTGTTGAACCGTCAGGATTCCTGGGCAGTATCCCCGGAAAAGTTTACCCATCTGTGTGGAATAATAGATTGATCCGGCAAAGGTTTCACCGGTTTTTCCGTCACTAACAATCCTTCCATCAAACATCATGATCACCCGGGAGGCATATCTGGCGGCAAATTCAATATCATGGGTAACCATGACCACACTTACCCCTTGTGTCGTCTGGTTCATTAAGAAATTAGCTAACTCATCCTTTAAGCGATAGTCCAGTCCACGGGTCGGTTCATCAAGAACTAAAAATTCTGGTTTGGTTACCATGATCGAAGCCAATGCCACCCGCTGCCTTTCACCGCTGCTTAAATCCCGAGGATTTACTTGCCTGTTAACGCTTAGCCGCAGCTTCTCCAGCAGTTGGTTGACAATTTGCTCATCCCGGATCTTAAAATTTTTCAAGGTAAACCTTAATTCATCTTCTACCGTATCCTGAAAAAGATAGTCGTTGGGATTTTGAGAGAGATAGGCCACCCGGCAGTCTTTATGATTAAATGTCACCTTGCCTCGCCCTGGTTGCAGCAAACCCACTAAGCTCTTTAATAAAGTAGATTTGCCGGCCCCGTTTTCTCCTAAAATAACAATAAATTCTCCCTGCCGGATGGTTATATTGATATCCCGCAGTACCTCCCCGCCATCATCATAGGCATACCATAATTTCTTGACCTCCAACAAATTTCCTTGCCCCAAGACTCTTTCGGTGCATGGTTTTTCCCCTTGCGGCAGGTTCGTTTCGACAGATGCAGACTTTACTTGGAATAATTTCTTTAACTGCTCTCTGCCCTCCTTTATCGTAATAGGCACTGAATAAAAGCCCAACCCAGAAAACAGTTTAGCCACCGGCGGAATAATAGAAATACCTTTAATTGCTGCCCAACGGGCAACCTGTTCCGGTTGAGCGTCCTTTACCACTTTGCCCCTTTCCATCATGATTACGCGATCGGCCAAATGAAAACACCTTTCTAACCGCTGCTCTATGAGTACCACGGTAAATCCCAGTTCCTCGTTAAGCCGCTTGACCAGGTTTAACAATTCTTCCGCTGCCACAGGGTCTAACTGTGATGTTGGTTCATCCAGAATTAAGACACTTGGCTGCATGGCTAAAACAGAGGCCAGAGCGATTTTCTGTTTTTGCCCCCCGGATAGGTTCACAACATCTTTCTGCTTAAGTGCGGTTAGATCCAGGAAGCCAATCACTTCTGACACCCTGCGAAACATTTCCTGTTGGGAAAAACCCAGATTTTCCAGGCCGAAGGCAATCTCCGTTTCTAAATCCGTCATAACCAGTTGCTTTTCCGGGTCCTGAAAGACCATACCCACTTCCCCGGCCAATTGCCGCCGATCCATTTTACGTATGTCCTGTCCTTTGAAGTAAACCTTGCCGCCAAAGCGACCGCCATAAAAATCCGGCAGCAAGCCAGCCAGCACCCGAGCCAGGGAAGATTTGCCGGAACCGGATTCCCCGGCCACCAGAATAAACTCCCCCTCTTCAATATTCAGTTGTATTTTATCTAAGGAAGCCTTTTCGCTTTCAGGATAAAAAAAGGTTAAATTTTGGATTTGATAAAGAGACAATGCTGTCCCCCCCAACTCAACATCACTGGCATGGATAGACATAATAGTACCAACAGTAAAACAACCATGGATGCATTGCTACTAATCAAATAACCAATTAGGGGATAAAAGGTATAGGTACCATAGTCGTGGGCCAAACCCCAAAGACCTATTCCTAAACCTAAGCCACAGCTAAAGATGCAGATAAAATCCCGGGGCCGTAATAAATTTCTTGCATAACTGGATCTGGGTCCACTGCCAAATCCCCTGGCTTGCATGGATTCAGCCATTTCCAGGGAATTTTCCAGAGAGGATAAAAGCAATATACTGACTACAGATGAATAATTTTTCATTCTCTCCAGGAAGGTGCCCTTGTTAAAATCCACGCCCCGCATCCTTTGCACCGTCTTAATCCGTTCAAATTCTCTAACCATAATGGGAAACAGTCGCATGGACATATTGATAACCAACGCGGTTTTACCCGTAAACCTGGCAAAGAAACTTACGGCCTTATCTGGGTGGACCATTCGATTAAACAAGCAAAAAACACTTATTATTTCAATCAATCGGATACACATGGAAGCACTGTAATAGATTGCTTCCATTGAGATCGTCAATTGTCCCACCACCGGAACCTGGGGACCCAGCCAAATAATTGTTTTGCCATTTTGCCCCATTAGGCTATTGATCAACACAATGGGTATCGCTATAAACAAACTAAGTTTTAAGTATTTTTCCCAAACCATTAACCCATCTACGGACCAAATGGCCAGCAGCAGAACCAATAGCAATCCAACTTGGTAAAGAGGGTTGTTAAAGCATAATGCCAATACAAACAATGTTCCCAAGTAAAACAAGGATGCCGCTGGGTGGAAACTTTGTAAGAACAGCCCCTTTTCTTTATACATCAACCAGTCTGTCATTTTAAAATACTCCCCGTCCTAAGCTTTTCAACCGCTTTGCGCGTTTACATGGAACCCTTTCGTGTAACAGAAGTCGGGTTCTTTGCTTCACGTAACCGTTGTTCAAAGGGTTTGCCGTAATATAGATCGGCTAATGCCATTAAAGCATGCTGGGTGGCCATCTCATTCGAATCGGTACCCGCCATATGGGAAAAGGAGCCATCCTTTAATTGAAAACTTAATAAGGCTGTCACAGGATTGCCACCTGGTTTGCTTAACTCGGCATCTAAGGGATTTATGCCTACGGCAAGAAGGCCCCGCATGGCAATGGCACAAGACTCAGCATTGACTGCCCCCCAAGAAGCATACTCCCCTTTCGTTCCCTGGACACTTTTTAAAAAGGTATAGGCCCTTTGGACCACCGGGCTATCTTTCTTCTCACCCAGGGCCCCTAAAGCCATTAAGGCCATGCCGGTTGAGTCCACATCCGACGTGTTATCCTTGGTATACCAATTGAAACCGCCATCCCGATGCTGTTGGTCGATTAGCCACCCTTTGGCTTTTGCTTCATCCGGGATGTCCGCCCCGGCAGCATATAGTGCCAGTATGGCCCAAATATGTGCATTCACCAGCACTTGGCAATTATTGTCGCCCTGTCCGCTGCGGTCACTATTATCAGCAAACTTGCCGTTAGGCAGTTGATTGGCCTGAATCTTTTTGATCAAGTTTTGTCCTTGGAAATTTGTCGGGTCATGGCCTGCGGCAAGCAAGGTTAAAATTAAGATGCTATCATCTGCGGTGGTCTGTGCTGAGGCCAATTGTTTTTGACAAACCTGCTTAACCGGGTAGCCGGCAAGATTTTGGCCTGCCGCAGCAAGGGCCAGATAATTCCAGGTGGCAAACTGTGCTTCCGGTTGTTTAACGCTAGCCGTAATTGCCTTTGTTGCTCGCTCCAGGGCCAGCTTGTGATCAACGGTGGGCTGGGCCAAGGCTTGCATCGGAAAAATCAACATGAAGACAAATAACCCAAGTAAATAGGCCATTGGTTTTTTTCTGTATCGCATAGACTTCTCCCCCCAATATTATTTTTGCATTAACTGCTCCCACTGAGGAGGTGGTACACGAATGCTTTGGCTATACCACCAAATAACGGTATCTCCCTTTTTTACTGCCATTTTGCTGGCACCCTGCATCGGACTTTGATCATTAATTTTATACATCCAACCTCCTTGCCCTCTGTTACGCTGGCTAACAATGGACTCTACCAGGCCGGGATAACGGCTGGACATGGTATACTCTATGCCAGATGCATCCAATACTTCTAATACGGTGCTGACCCCCTGATTCGGTTGCGACACGGTAACACTGCTAGGCCCGTAAAGCAGTTCACCATTCATGCCTACCACTGCCAGATTAATAAGCAACTGATTTTCCTCTGTCTCAGATGTTATATTTCCCTGGCTTTGGGCTGTCACGGAAGCACTGCCGCCCGTGACAGCAGCAGCTTCCGTGACAACAGCCTGAGATACCGGCGGGGCTTTTTCCTGATTTGTGTTATTTTGGGGGATTATTTCACCTTGCTGGTTGTTTGTTGGCACAGCATTGGCTGAAGTTTTATCCTCCGTCTCTTTTTTTACTTCAGGCATGTTTTTCGTGATACTTTCGTCCTTTGCCGCAACCTCCGTTTCCAGCACATTATTAAGGGGGGTAGCTTGGGAGCTAACCTTTGTCTGGTCAACGCTGCTGATTTTATTGCTGTAAACAGCGGGTCCCAAAAGAAAGGCCAATATTACAAAAAGCAAAAGAATAACCTTCGTTTTCCCTTTCATTAAACACACTCCAATAAAGGAATTACATACCTGCCAACAGGCGGTAAATCAGCACCGCACATTCTGCCCGGCTGGTGGTACGATCTGGCCGAAATGTTTCATCGGGAAAGCCTTTAACGAGTCCTCTTTCGGTAACGGCCAACACACTGTCTCTGGCCCAGTCTTTCACATGATCACGATCCGCAAAGGGCAATTTTTGTTCGGAGGGCTGCAACTCCAAGGCCCGGGCCAAAATAGCAGCCACTTCTTCTCGGGTAATGGTATTGTCAGGACAGAAGTAACGATCTTTATATCCCTTAATCAATCCTGCTTCATAGGCAGTTGCCAGATCTCCGGCATACCATTCGCCGGCTTTTACATCTTTAAAATGGTCAGCCGCATCGGCCTTGGTCTGTAAGGCTAACGCTTTGACTAACATACTGGTAAACTCTGCCCTGGTTACCGGCCTTAGGGGCTCAAAATTAGTACCATCTACGCCAGCCAAAAGATTTGCTCCAGCTAGCACTTCGATGGGGTCTTTGGCCCAACCGCAGGAGCCAGCGTTAACGTCAGCAAAGGATTTTACGGTTTCTTTGGCAAAAATGGCATATTTACTAAAATGTTGGATTCTGGCCCAAATTACACCCTTGTTAAGATCCACTACCGAAGGGATGATCACCCAATTGCCGGCATTTGGATCATACCAGGCCAGATATAGGTTATCTGGTTTTACCAGGGGAGGAATAACCACCTGGATGGCTAGGGTTGCCGGTACGGTAAAATTCGTTCCAGCGGGACCAAATTCATAGGTGGCAGACAATTGTTGATAGCCAGGGGGTAAGGTTGTGTTATCCATATCCAGTTTATTTACGGTTATTTCTATATCCTTGGTCAGGGACTCAGCCGGGATAAGCAAGCCTAATTGGCCCCCTTCCTCTACCACTGCCGCACCCTTAGCTGCTTCAACCTTCTGTTGCAATTGCAACTGTCTCTGCAGCATACCTCTTTGGAAAGCCAAGTCCGTCCTATTTATCGGCTGTCTGTCACCCACGACAATCACCGCTTGACCCCCTTGGCCAAGGATACCCAATTCAAATGTATTTCCCTGTAAGCCAAGGATTTGGCTAATATTTTCCAGGGCTGCCAGAGTATCCTCTGAGGCCCGTAATGACTCAGGCAGGTTTTTGTTTTGTTCCTCAAGGTTTGGTGATAAAACAGGCTCCGGCAGTACCTCCCCCTTGGAGACACTATCCCAGGAAGGACCGGGATTACTCACATCACTGCTGTACCACCAAATAATCTGATCTCCCTCTTTAACGGTTTTATCGGAGGCTGCAATGGCCGGTGAACTTCCATTTACCTTATACATCCACCCCTTCAAACCCTCGTTTCTTTGGCCGTCAATACTTGTGATCAGTCCACCCGACTCCGTGTAGCCCAGCCCAGTGGCTTCCAACGCGCCTAGTACCGTGAGTTTTCCCTTGCTATCTTTACTTACCACAACACTGCTAGGTCCGAAAAGTGCTTCACCGTTCTTACCCACTACAGCAATTTCAACACTGCACTGATCCAACTCTGGGTCTGTGGGAAGATTCCCACCGCCGCCAGGAGTTCCTTCACCTGTGACCAATCGGTAAGCAGCTAATGCCTCCGTGGCACCTGGAACATTTTTCAAAGTACCAAAGCTGCCGTCGGGATTCATGGTATTGTTCAGAAGGTAATCGAATGGTGTTAAACCATTGGTATGTTTCCATGCGGCGCTTGCCGGATCGATACCCAGTTTATTCAGGGTGACGATCACGCCGGAATTATCCATTGCCGGGTCGTCCCAGGTAGCATAAACGCCGCCATCCATTTGCTGCAAACCCTTTAAGTAGTTTAAACCACTGACAATGGCCGACTGAAGCTCTTGATCCGCAGCAGCATTCGGCAGGTAAGTAAGTGACCGGATAGCCTGGGTGGTCGAGAGAAAATCAGGGTAATAATAGCTGTCAAAGGTTTCCCCCCAAGAACCGTCTGCCTTATTTTGTTTGGACAGGATATATTCCTTAACATCAATAGCATTTAAGCTGCCCAGCGTTCCCGCTTCACCGAGGGCAATATAGGCCAACATATCACTATAAACACTATTTTCAAAGGATTCCTTGCCGGCGTGCCGCTTTACTAACTGATCAGCTAATTTTTCCTTTTGGGGGGTATCATTCCATTGGTTAAGGGCCAGTAAACACTTTGCCAGCGTATTTGTTCTAGATTTTTTTGTCCAGGCTGAACCGGAACCGGCATACTCATCATAGGATCTTTTCAGGGCCTTTAGGGCAATCAATGTTTCAGCCGTGTTATAGGTACTATCCCAGCTATTAATAGCGATGGCAGCCCTATCCGGGTCTTGCACATCCCTAAGATAGCTCAGACCGTCCTGGATAGTCTCATTTACATCCTTTGTTGCATCAAAATAACTAAGGGCAGTCATAACCTGGGCAGTGGTGTCTGCTTCCTCCGGTGTCCATTCAGATCCCCAGGCTACCCCGGCGTCATAACCAAAAATATCTTTGTGAATCTTTTTTAAACCATCAATATAGGCAAAGGCCTTTTCTTGGTCAATGCCCTCCAGCAGGCCTGCTTTACCCAATGCATGAAGCACGGTCACATGATCATAGATACTTGTTCCAAAGCTGCCATCTGCCGCCTGTTGTTGGGCAATCGAATTCGCTAGGACAGCTGCATCCGGTGCCTTATATTTTTTTTCATGAATTGGGGCCATGCTATCTGTGGGAGGTAAGGTCTGCTCAACTTCAACTACGTTTAAATTAATTTCGGTAACAATGTCTGAGTATACTTCATCCGTAACAGATAATTCCCTTGCAACGTTTTCGTTTAACGCAACCTCATTGTTCATTTCCTCCGTTGTTTCCTCTATGCTTGGGGTTGATTTAGCCTCAAACGTTACTTCTGTTACTTCTGCTTCAATTTCTGTCGTTACTTCTAATTTAGGTTCATCAATTGCTTCCTCGGATGTAATCTCGATTGCTGAAAATGATTCGGCCTCAACGAATGTTTCTGTTTCAATTTCTGGGGCTGCTTCTAACTCGGTTTCATTTGTTGTTTCTTCTGATATAACCTCGCTAGCCGGGGTTTCCCTCACTTCAGCGATTGTTTCTGTTTCTGTTTCAATCTCTGTGGCTTCGTCTAACTCAACATTATTTGCTGCATCCAAACCAATTGCTGCGGCCAGGGTGGGTGCTTCTGCATTGGCTGAGTATGCTTGCACTGCATCAAGGGCTGCCAATTCTTTAGCCAATTCCACCGCTGTGGCTGCTGGGTTGGCGGCAGTAACAGCGGCAGAAGCAAGCACAGCATCCCGGAGAGAGGTTCCTTGGTATATCCACCCGTCTGCTGAAAGGTCTTCGCCTGCCTTGACCAAGGCTTCGATACAGCGATAATCAAGGCTAAAACCTTGTGCATCATAGGTAATGGTACCGCTCTGATATTTCTCTTGGAAGTAATGAATGGCTTTATGAATGGCATCCTCTACCTGCTGCCTCTCTACTCCAGGCACCAGGTCATTTTTAATGGATGCTAAGGCCAGCAACGGGCCTTTCGTTCCATATTCATTGCCTAAAGGTCCAAAGCTGCCATCGTCATTCTGGGTGTTGCATATATAACTGATTAAGGTAAGATGATCCCCCAGCAAATTGGACAATTCTTTGATTTCTTGTTTTAATGTTTTGCCATTATTGGTCCATTTTTCAGACCCCAGATCCTCGCCGCCTAGGGCTAATACGTAGGCAGTATAGCCATCGATTTTTTCACCGGCCTGATATTGCTTATGTATAAATTCAATGGCTTTTTGGGATAACTGACTGGCGGTATAGGTCTTACCCGGTTCACTGGCCACTGCCAGGTTGGGAATCGTTAAAAATGTCGTATTCAAAATAAAACAAAGGGTGATTAGTATTGAAGTAATCCTTAAGCAAATTCTTTTTTTCCTCATTCCGATACTCACCTTTTTCATTCATGTAATTGCGATTTGTTTGTATCCTAGTTGGGCAAATTAAAAACCCCGGTTCTACAAATGTACCGGGGTTTTATGACGATGCCGGGAAACAGCACATACACCATGAAGCCACCTCCTATACATCCGTAGGGATAGTGGTAACCTGGCATAGGCAGATTTCCTGGCTTCGGATCATCGGAACCCCACACCTTCCCAGGTTTTTTCCCAGTGGTATTTTGTGGGGCTCCTCCTCATTACAGTGGCGGTACCGCGTCGGCCTTGCACCGACTTCCCTTTTAAGCTTTACCTTTTCAGAGTAAAGCACCTATTCCAGCAACTAAAGTATTAAGTTAATCTAGCAAGTGGCACTAAGCTTCCTCAACTAAGATAAAACGCCAAGCACAGAACCACTCTTCAGGGTGGGCGTCCGGTGGGCAGCCGATACATTCGGTCTTAATTCTCGAATCAATGGTCCTGGCAAATGTTGCATACTCAACCAGACCGGCAGATTTACAGGGGTAATCATCTAAACCTTGGCGTTTCCGGGCAGACTGCACCCGGCAATCATTCATCTGAAAGACAATACTATTGGGACTTTCATCAATAATGGATTGTACATTGATCCTAGCATACATTCTAAACTGCAGGGCTTTCTTAAGGCCTTCCAGACCTGGTTTTTCCTCTAAGCCTAAGAAACGTTTAATTGAATCTGCCTCGAAGGGTGAAAATTTTCCCCAGCAGGAATCATTGCAGCGTTTAGCATCATTCATGCCATGTTTGAATTCAACAGCCTGGAACCACACTCCATCATTGGCCAGCCAGTTAACTGCTGTATCGTTAAGCAGGGCCAAAAGTTTTTCCCTAGGCATCGCTAAAAAGGGTTTTGGTACACCATTTTCCATTTCAAAGCCAAAGAATTTACCAAAACGCTTCATTTGAATATTAAAGCTCTTCTGGTAGGCTGCATCCAAAATCTTCAGTGCCTCAGGAAAACCCAGCTGATGCTGGACTTCATTAAACCATAAGGCATGATGAATGACAATACGATGAAACATCTCCATGGACAATTTGGCTAATTGCTCATTGCTAAGGTTTTCGTCCCACATTACTTTCTTTTCCATTATTTCCCCTCCTAATTATTTTATATAGGTAATCACATTGGGTGTCATACTTAAATAATCTGGACCATGCTCGGTCATTACAAAACTGTTTTCAATACCAATGGCGCCCTCAGCAAAGATAAATTTAGGTTCCAGGGCAAAGGTCATGCCAGGTAATATGGAGGTCTTCAATCCCTTGGCAAAGATCGGCAATTCATCCACTTCCAAACCTATACCATGCCCGATAAATTTAACCTTATCCTCCTGATAGCCCATAAAATTATCCTTTAGACCCATTTCCTCTGCCAATTTCATGGCCAATAAATAAGGTTCCTCTGCGGGGGTGCCTGGCTTAATTGCTTTGATAATTTCCGACTCAATAAATAAAGCAGCTTCAAAGGCCTTAACCATCCGAGAACTTAATTCACCTATGCAAAAAATTCTGGTTTGATCCGAGGTATAACCATTTACCACACAGGTATAATCAATATAGACAGCTTCATTGCGGCTAATCTTTTTCCATCCGGCACCGTGGGGATGGGTTACAGAAACTCCCGTGCCGCCAATTGGCCCATCTAAGAAACTTGGTGCGGTGGCACTATACCCTGAACAGGTATTTCCTAAAAATAAATCCTGATTAAAGGATCTCATTTTGCAGCAACCGGAATACCCTCTTTTACGCATTTCTGCCTCAAAGAGTGCAGCCAACTCAATCTCCAACATCCCCTCACGTAAAAATGACGGTACCGCTAAATGGGCTTTTCCTATTACGCTTGCGGAATCCCTGATCAATTCTATTTCATAGGGTGATTTAATGGCTCGAATCGTTTTTATAGTTGGTGAAATATCGATAAACTCTGCCTTGGGGAAAATTTTCTGATACCTTTGATACAGATTTACCGGCAGTACATCTAATTCCCAGCCAATTTTTTCAAACTTCGTATAGCCAAATGCACCGAGAATGGAGGGAATTTCCTTAGGACTTCCAAAAGGAACAATATGCTTTAGGGGTGACTCGTTTTTACCCCGTTGCAAGCTCTTTTTAATCGCTAATACCGGTTCACCGCTGGCCGGCACAAACAAAAATGCGTTCTGTACCGTACCCGTAAAATAAAAGAGATCACTATTAAGTAAAATAATTGCTCCATCTAACAGCTGTTCCGTTATTTTTTCTTGAAACCGAGAAACCCTTCGGTCAATTTCCGATTTTGGGGTCAATTTCAACGCCATCCGCATTACCCCCTTTCTCTAAAAAACTAACTGCAAATTGAATATTTCAAATTTTTACTTTATATCAATCAATATTCCCTCATGAATGAGGTTGTCTAGTATTTTCTCAACACCGTCTTCCTTCGTTTCAATATTTTCAAGTGTCAGCAAGATATAATTTGATTCAATGGTTACTTTTAGCAAATCGTCGTTTTGCAGGTTAAGTAATTTGCCGACTTCTAAAGGCAGCAGTAATTGACCGTGCTCATTAATTCTTGAATCCATCTTTCCAACTCCTTTATAATAAATTTTTATAGTGTGATAACCTGTTCAAAATTAGGTTGTGAAATTAAAGGAAAATATTTAGCCTCTTGATTCCTTAATCTAACATTTATATAAGCAACTACTGTGCCAGAAGCCTTCAAATCTAGAATTTAATTATTTTAATTCCCTTTGAAGTATAGAAAGTGGGATGATATCACCCATTACCATCCCCCTTTTTATTCACCGACTATTTATCTGTCTGTGGTTAAATCCTTAGAAACTTGGTATTTTGCCGCCTTTCTGACGATGGTAGAAGCATTTACCTGTAGTTCTTTAGCCATTTGTCTGGTACTTTGATGTTTGGCATAAACCTTTTCAATTAACTGTTTCTCAACACTTTCTATGGCTTCTTTTAGTGGAATGATGCCGGATACCATAATATAGGAGGAACTAAGACCGACTGTATTATCCCTCATGTGGAAAGGCAGGTCTTCGTTCGTTATGATATCCTTAATGGTAATAACAACCATTCTCTCAATCAGGTTTTCCAACTCTCTGATATTTCCCGGCCAGTCATGTTGCATGATAATATCCACTACTTCCGGGGATATACTCTTGTTTCTATTATATTTGCGATTAAATAACTGCATAAAATGTGCCACCAAGGCAGGTATGTCCTCTTTCCTATCACGCAAGGGTGGTATATGAACCGGCACTACATTTAATCGGTAATAAAGGTCTTCTCGAAACTGCTTTTTCTGCACCATGTCCCAAAGGTCTCGATTCGTGGCGGCTACGATACGCACATCCACGTTAATATAATTTTTACCTCCCACCCTAATAATTTCCTTGCATTGTATAAAGCGAAGAAGTTTTACCTGTAAGTTTAAGGGCATTTCACCAATCTCATCCAAAAACAAAGTGCCTCCGGAAGCCATTTCAATATATCCTGGTTTACCCTCTTTTTTAGCCCCGGTAAAGGCTCCACCATCATAACCAAACAACTCTGACTCCAATAAATTCTCGGGAATAGCTCCACAGTTCACCTTAATAAAGGGCTTTTTGGAACGCAAACTATTACTATGAATAATTTCTGCGATTAATTCCTTTCCGGTACCCGACTCACCATTTACTAATACCGTTGAATCAACGGATGCTAATCTAACAACCATATCAATTAGATTTCTCATCTTGGCAGATGTAGCAATAATTTTCTCAGACCCAGCGTACTTTAATTTTAAAGTACGAAGTTCATTTTCATAGTGTTGACTCAGAACTTTAGCCTGTTCCAACTTGTGTTTCAATATATTTAGCTCCGTTATATCCCTTACATTACAGACAACCCTGATTATTTCGCCATCTGTATCCGTTACCGGATTTCCGGTAGTTAGTGTGAGTTTGCCGCTTCTGCTCTTTTGCATCATCGTAATCGATTTCTTTTGTTCCAACACATGGCAAGTTACTGGTTCAGAAATAATACCGTCCTTTTTAATATCCTCGACGCTCCGGCCCAGATATTCATGGAGATCTATACCGGTTAGTTGTCCAAAGGCCTTATTGTAACGTAAAACGATTCCTTGGCCATCTGTTATGAATAATCCATCGTAGGATGATTCGACAATAGCATCTAGTTCTTCATTTAATTCCTTGACATAGCATAGCTCGGTTGACATTTTCTCTATTTCGGATATATCTTGTAAAACTGCCACAGCACCAATAATTTTGCCATCCTTAATCATTGGCGAACGGTTCGAAATAAAGGTACGTTTATTAAATACTACTTTCTTTAGTGTATCAACTTCCCCAGTCTCAATAACATCCATCAGGTCACTGTTTGGAAGTACATCTAATATATGTTTACCTACAGCGTCTTCGGCCTTCACATCAAGAAATTTTTCAGCTGACAAATTCCAGACCTTAATAATTCCCTTATCATCAATTGAAACAATTAAGTTATGGGTAGAATTAATAATTGTATCTAGTTCCAGGGCTATGTTGCGATGCAAATAAAAAAATTTCTTTGCTATATCCCCACGGGTGACGATCCCCACAACCCGTCCCTTTTCATCAATCACTGGCAGTCGGGGTACCGTTGCGTTTATTACATCACTAAACTCATCATCTGGATGACCGGTTAGAAGCTGTCTGGTCATTAAATCTTTCACTTTGGTTTTATTTAGGTCCATACCATTATTGATAACGCGGTAAATATGACTTTTTGTGAAAAGTCCTATTAATTTACCCGTTTTATCCGTCACCGGTGCACCATCAATTTTATTGCCACTAAAAATGGTGACTACCTCACTGACTTTTTGGTTAGGGCTTAAGGTTAAGACAGGCGATGTCATTATTTCCCATACTTTCATGTAGATCACTCCTGGTCAGTGAATTTTTCAAAGGACTATTCTGTCTCTTCCCTCTTGATTTCAAGTTCACTTCGTAAAACTTGGCTTATTTGTGCCCTAAAATAATTTGTCACTACCACAGTTGCCAGTTGCGCCATATAATTTATATTTTACACGTAGCAATTGGTTTGAAAAAGTAAAATTCACAAAATTAATTCAATATTTAGACTAATTTTTTTGTTGAAAATAGTTTTGGGTTGTAAAAATGCTCAACCTGTGCGGCAGAACAACAGTCAAACCAAATCCGCAACAGAGTAATTAAATCAAAGTGTTGGCTCTGTGCAACAGCTTTTTCCGAATAGTCAGTAAATAATCGCGGGAAGCAATCACCTTTTGTGTAGAAATAGGTCAGAAATGTTAATTATTTCGTTGTTTTTTAGACCTAAGAAAAAAACAACCGGGTCTATTCAAAAAGATGCAACAGTGGTTACAGATCAGCAGTGTTGCAGCGGTGCCTTTTGGTATCTTCTTATTTTAAGTTAATACTGGCATGAATGTTGCTATTATTTTAGTAAATAAGATTTGATTATGAATACCGAAGGGAGGAGGAAAAACTTAATACTTCTTTTGCTTTACTGTAATATACCATATATTTATACTAGTTAGTATACTTGTCAACACAGGTAGGTATGCAAATTTTGTACGAAATAAAAATAAATGGGAGGGCGTATAATGAGTCAAGAATTAATTACGGAAGCTCGTAATAAAGCAGGTGGTAATTTCAAGGAAGGTTATAACTGTGCAGAAGCCATCTTTTTGGCCTTTCGGGAGTATTTGGCCCCAGAAATAAGCCCGGAAACAGTGAAGCTGATCACTGGTTTTGGCGGTGGCCTGGGACATGCCGGCTGTATGTGTGGTGCTTTAACAGGCTCCATCTTTGCCTTAAATACAGTTAAAGGTAGAACTTCCAAGGAAGAATCACGCAATCCTGCCTACGAAACAGCCCGTGAATTCCATGACCGTTTTCTCCAACAGTTTGGTTCCACCTGCTGCCGGGTATTAAACGAACATCCCTTTGACAGCAAAGAACACCTCAAAAATTGTTTAAAACTCACTGGTAACACAGGTAAATTACTGATGGAGTTCCTTCTTGAAAAAGGCTATTATAAGGCTGGTGAATAACCCTCTGGTTTTAATTGATTAATTATCGGGTGGATCAAAGGATTTGCCCTGAAAGTTTTGCTACGTACTCATCTATATTTTTCCCTGGGCAGTTGCCTGCCCAGGGATTTTTTTATTGCCTCTAAATTATCCACATGATCCCCCTAATGAATTTTCTAGTTGCTTTGGTGAATAATACAAAGGAGCATAACTTTCACTAGGAGAGGGATACATGACTGCTAATATTCGTTGCAGTATTAATAACTGCCACTACTGGGGTCGGGGAAACAGGTGTCACGCCTCAGAAATATTAATTACCTCCGATATAATGGCCCAGAACCTGCCGGACATGGTTGATGCCCCCTATGCAACCCAAGTCACGGAAACTCCGGTAGCAAAATGCATTGAATCCTGTTGTAAGACCTTTGTGCTAAAGACCGACTATGAGCAAAACTTTGATGGGGTTTTCAAGCAATAATACGCCCCGTCTTCAATGTGTTTCGTCATTATCAATCGTACCGGGAGGGAACCTCGTGCAAACCGTTGGCATTGGTGTCAGTGTCCCTAGAAAGGAATCCCAAGACAAGGTTACTGGTATAGCAAAATATAATACCGATTACCTTTCACCAAAATTACTCTATGCCTGGTTGGTAACCAGCCTCTACGCCCATGCAGAAATTAAGTCCATCGATACCTCGGAGGCCTTGCAGGTTTCAGGCGTCCAGGCTGTGATCACCGGCAATTCATATAATCTGCTCTGTGGCTCAATTATTGAGGATCGTCCCCCCCTGGCCAAGGAAAAGGTCCGATATTTTGGTGAACCCCTGGCAGTTGTCATTGCCAATCGTGAGGCAGAGGCAAAGGAGGCTGCGGGTAAGGTAAAAGTTGAATATAACCCCCTGCCGGTGGTCAATTCCCCCAGTGCCGCTTTGGCAACGGGTGCCCCTTTGCTACATGAAAAACTAGCCTTCTATAAAAGGGTAAAGCCAAGTGAAATATTTCCTCTGCCGGGAACCAACATTGCCCAACATATTAAGATCCGCAAGGGTGATCTGGAAAAGGGTTGGCAACAAAGCGAGGTCATTGTGGAATCATCCTTCTCCCTTCCCCAGTCCAACCATATTGCTATGGAACCCAGAAATGCCATTGCCGAGATTAAACCGGACGGTAAAGTAATCATCCATACCTCCACCCAGGCACCCTTTGATGTTCAAAAGATGCTCAGTCTCTATTTTAAACTGGATGAAACGCAAGTTATTGTGCATACTCCCCTGGTGGGAGGAGGATTTGGGGGAAAAACCGCTGTTCAATTGGAAATAATCGCTTACCTTGCTTCCCAGGCAGTGGCTGGCAGGCCCGTTAAACTTGTTGCATCCAGAGAGCAGGATATGACCAGTTCACCCGGTCATTTGGGACTGGATGCCCAGGTGAAAGTGGGGGCAACCAAGGCCGGCATGATTAAAGCGATGGAAATTACCTATCAGGTAGATATTGGTGCCTATGTTGATTCCGGTTCGCAAATGACCCGGGCCATCTCAGCAGATTGTACAGGTCCCTATAAGATCGATCATGTTTGGTGCGATGCCTATAGCGTATATACCAATCATACGTATGTCACGGCCTTTCGAGGTTTTGGTCGTTTATCCTATGTCTTTGCCATTGAAAGAACCTTGGATAAGCTGGCCTTTGCCCTAGGCATGGACCCCTTCGAACTGCGATTAAAGAATGCCTTAACACCGGATGCCACAACCCCAACCATGGTTCGGTTGAATAAAAGCAATCTCGGGGATCTGCCCGCCTGTCTGACCAAAATAAAAGACCTGATCAACTGGGATGAAGGTGTAAGAAGGGAAATTGGCCCTAAAGTTATCGCCAAAGGCATCAGCTGCCTTTGGAAAACTTCCAGCAGCCCGCCCAATGCCGGTTCCGGAGCCATTATCACCATTAATGTGGACGGTACATTGAATTTAAATGTAGGTACGGTGGAAATTGGCTCCGGCTCCAAAACCAGCCTGGCCCAAATCCTGGCCGAAAAGTTAAAAATGGACGTCAGCAAGATCAATGTAGTCATGGAAGTGAATACCGAAATCAGCCCCAAACACTGGAAAACGGTGGCTAGCATGACCAATTTCATGGTTGGCAATGCGGTTTTGGATGCAGCGGAGGATTTAGTACACCAGCTTACTAATATTGCTGGCATCGTCCTGCGCTGCCCCCCAGAAGTGCTTGAGGTTGGCGGTGGCAGGGTCTATTTAAAAGAGGACCCGGACATTTACATCGAAATCAAAGAAATCGGCAATGGCTATCAATACCCCGGGGGCAATTCCATTGGCGGGCAAATCATCGGGCGGGGTAATTTTATCATGCAACACATCGTCAATATGGACAAGGACACAGGTAAAGGTAGACTTGGACCGGCCTGGGCTGTTGGAGCACAGGCGGTGGAGGTGGAGTTTGATCCCGTAAATTACACCTATCAGATACTTAAGGCAGCAACTGTCATTGATGCCGGCAAAGTTCTTAATCCCAAGGGGGCCAGAGGTGTAATTATAGGAGGCATGTGCATGGGCCTGGGCTATGGCAGCAGGGAGCATTGTCTATATGGTGCAGGGGGCAAAAGGGAAAACCCCCAGTTAAGAACCTATCACCTGATGCGGTTTGGGGAAAACCCCACTTATTTGGTAGACTTTGTGGAAACTCCCCATATTATTGCCCCCTACGGCTTACGGGGCATTGCCGAACACGGTATCATTGGAATACCCGCCGCCCTGGCCAATGCTTTGTCTGCCGCTGCACAGGTTGAATTAAACCAGACTCCCCTGACACCGGAAGCCATTTGGCAAGCCAAAAAGGGGGTTAGCCAATGATTCCCTTTGATTTCGAATACCATAAACCCACCTCCCTGGCAGAAGCGATCGAACTTTTTGCGCGGCTTACGGAACAGGGCAAGGAACCTCTGTATTATGGTGGGGGGACGGAAACAATTAGCTTTTCCAGGCTTTACCAGCTTTTCCCCCGGGCCGTCATCGATATAAAAGGAATCCCAGAATGTAACACCCTGGCATATCGGGAAGGTAAGCTAGTGATTGGGGCAGCGGCCACCCTCAGCCAAATCCAGGCATCCAATATGTTTCCCCTGCTAAGCTGGTGCGGCGGGCGGGTGGCTGACCATACCATTCGGAATAAAATTACTCTGGGAGGAAATATTTGTTCCAGGATCCCCTACCGTGAGGCAATATTGGCCCTGCTGGTCAGTGATTGTGAATTAATAATCTGGGGCCAACAGGGTCAAAGAAGGGTCCCTATCGGCCAGGCCTATAACCAAGCCTTGCTTTTGGAACAGGGTGAGCTGCTGGTACAGATTGTCCTGGATCAGGAAATTACTAAAATGCCCTTTGTTAGTATGAAAAAGACCGCTGATGGCCTTGTAAATTACCCCCAGGATAGGATTGGCTACCCTGTTGTATCTGCCGCCGCACTAAAAAAGGATGACCAAATAAGTTTTGCCTTTAGCGGCCTATGCAGTTTCCCCTTCCGGTCAAGGGAACTGGAGACCTTGCTTAATCACCCCAGTCTTTCTTTGCCAGAAAGAGTTAAGCGGGCCGTCCAATGCCTACCCTCAAATATCCTCAGTGATATGTCAGGGTCTGCGGCCTACCGTGAATTTGTTTGGCAGAATATGCTTACCGCTATGCTACAAAACCTGGAGGGTTAGGATGCTTAACATCGTCAAAAAGGGTCTCATTGAGCTTAACATTAATGGAGAAAAGAAACTTGTGGTGGCTAGACCTGCCGATACCCTTTTACATGTCCTGCGAGAACAGTTGGGGTTAACCGGGTCCAAACCTAGCTGCAAAAACGGTGACTGTGGGGCTTGTACCGTACTTATTGACGGCAAACCCATCAAATCTTGCCTAATGCTGGCGGCTGAGGCCATCGGGCATGAAATTACTACGGTTGAAGGGCTCAGAAATTCCCCTATTCAGCAGGCCTTTGTGGAAAAGTTTGCTTTCCAATGCGGCTATTGCACCTCGGGTTTTATTATGAACTGCCATGCTCTCTCCGTTCACCAGCCTAATGCCAAGGATGAAACAATCAGGGAGTGGTTGCAATCAAATTTATGTCGTTGTACAGGCTATGAGGAAATAACCGAGGCTATCAAAAGTGTTTTAGCCCAAAAATCTGAATCAACTCCTTAAAATAATGGGGAGATTCTTGGTCTATGGAATGAGGTGAATAAATGCACATTATTTATTATGATGTTGGCGGGGCCCATTCGGTACAGACAGCCGCAGGTATCCATCTAAATATCCTGCCTCAAGAAGGGACACCGCAACCGGGAGATCTCTTTAAGATGAAAAAGTTTGATAATATCACCAAGTCCGATTACGGTAGGATTATTTTTATTGGCACAGACGAGCAAGGAAATAGGGTTTATACCCTTAGTTGCCAATATGCCAGCCCAATCGTGGTGCCAGCTATCAAGGATATGCATCGGATTGCGGGAGGTAACCCACAGGAGTTACTGCTGGTCAGCACCTTGGGAACCATTAATCTTCTGATGAAAATAGGTGGTTTTACCTCCCGGCGTCTCAAATGGGTTTCTTTTGGACGGCCCATTGTTGTTAAGGGAACCCTACAGGCATATCCCCAAATTGCTAAATTGGTTAAAGAGGTTAAGGCCATGCTGCCTAAACTACAGGAAGAAAAAGCCTGGTCAAACCAGGGAACACCTGTTTTCAAATCCCCCCGGCCTAGGTGGAGTAACTAAGCATGGCTAATAGCAATAAGCCATTAGCCATGCAACAGGTACTCAATGAATGGGTCTCACGGGGATCATTAGCTAAGGAAATACTGGCCGATGTAGCTAAAAGCCAGGAATAGAATCAAACAGGTAAGAATGATTTTAATCACCTTATCCGGCAGGAACTTTTGGATACTGGCACCAACATAAGTACCCAGCAAGCCGCCAACACCAAAGAGTGCCCCCAACAGCCAATCCGGGGTCACAGCGGTCTGGCTGGCGATACTGGAGGCAGCCAAAATATGATAATAGGTTACACCGGCAATGGAAGTAATAAAAGTACCAGCCATTGCTGCCCCAGCCACTGTATAGATCGGCAAACCCAGCACCGCCACACAGAAGGGGGAAATGAAAGCTCCACCACCTATGCCGTAAATACCACCAATTAAACCAACCACCAGGGAGAGACTGAAAATAGCCACCGTACTAAAGGAGTAGGTTTCACCCCAAAATTCATACTCGATCTTTTTCCAGGAGATGGATTTCGTTTTGACCACTGCCTCAGCAGGCAAACCGGCTGCTAAACGACTGGCGTTTTCCCCCTTTAGCTTTGCTGCCTGTTCGGCAAACTTTTTCTGCATCATTTTGTTTTGCCCTTTGACCCTTTTATTCCAGCCCAGCACCTCTGACAGCAGCCTATAACCCAGAACCAGGAGCACCAAGCCCACAAAAAGCTTGAAAGACTTCGGATCTGGCAGATAGAGAATACGTACCCAAGCCCCAAAGAAAACCCCCGGCAGAGTACCGATAACCACCGCCCAGGTCAGCGGCCAAGCCATACGTCCCTCTTTAATATAACGATATAAACCGCCGGGTATGGCCACGATGTTATAAATCAAATTAGTGGGACTTACCGATGGACTTGTGTAATGCAGTGCACTAACCTGAAATGGCAGCAAGAGAAAGGCCCCGGAAACACCGGCAGAAGCAGTTAATGCAGAAACCAAAAAGGCCACCAATGGTGGTATAAAGGGGAGTACATCAACACCGGAAACAGGAAAATGCATAAGGTTTCCCCCTTAAAGCATATTTCAACTAATTAATTGACTCCCCATAAGTGCACGTTGCATATAGGGTTAGAATAATAATATGTTGTGCACAAAATATTGTCAATACCGGCATGTTAAAATTTTCCCAAACTCAAAAACTGAGCAACTCGCTGAGCCGTGCTAAACTCTTTATGGATCTCCATATGACCAAAGGGTAAAATAACAAAATCCGTTAATCCCGCCAGTCGCACAGATTCCACTGTCACCCGGCCATCATTTTCTCCCTTTAGTAAGCGTCCCAGCAGAAGATTATTTTTATTGCCTGCGATGGCACCTATTTCCCCAGGGCATTTGCTTAGACCTGGCAATTTCCTTACCTGGGAACTTTGTAAGGATGCTAGGGTTTTGCAAATGGCAGGCAATACCCCGAAATACTTGCCTGCCAAATCAGCCAGTTCGCTGCCTTGGTTTGGTGTGGCCAATAAAACACTTCTATTTATTTTACTTCCATGCTTTGATTGGGCCAGCCAACTTCTGATCACTAATCCTCCTGTACTATGTCCCACCAGATATATTTTTTCCTGCTCCTTTAGATTTAAAATAAGATCGTTTAAACTATCTTCAAGCACCCACACACTATGCTCCAGCCGTTTATAGGTAAGTGGTAAATTAACCAGCATACCTTCATACCCCAATATCTCCAGGTTCTTTTTTAAAGGAAGCATATCCCGGCAATCTCTCATAAAGCCGTGTATAAGAACAACTTTATTATTCACCGCTGCACCTTCCTTTCAAAAAGCAAACAGCTTTTACCCGTTGCTCTGAACACTTCCAGGGCTGGAGAGTACTTTGCCTTTATACCATAGGCCCTGCAACCATTGGGAAATCGGGCATCCCAGGTAATATAAAAATGCCTGCACCTTGGGCAGACTGGTTTTTGATCCGTCATCGTGATGCGCCTCTTTCAAGGTTAGATTAGATGAATCTTATTCATCACTTAGATTATTTTTACCTGCAATTTCTACTCTAAAGAATAGAAAGGCCCCTGGAAACCTGCTTATTGGTACAATGCTTACGGGACAGGTATCCAAGGGCCTACTAACTTTAGGGTTGGTTTTAAGGTTGATCAAGAGGTAGTACGATATTGAAAGTGGTTCCTACCTTTCGTTTACTCTCTACATTAATTTGACCCCCGTGGCCTTCGACAATCTTCTTAACGATGGCCAGTCCCAAACCCGTGCCGCCCTGGGTTCTGGTGCGGGACTTGTCCCCTTTATAGAAACGCTCCCAAATCATCGACAAATCCTCCGGCGCAATACCCTCACCCGTATCACTTATACGCAGGTACACCTGATTTGCTTTCGTGGTTGCAGACAAGGATATTTTACCTCCGGTGGGGGTATGTCTGATGGCATTGGCCATTAGGTTTATTAACACTCTTTCAATGCGATCACGATTGCATGTAATAAAAGGAAGCTTTTTTTCGATGTTAGCCTCCAGGTAAATACCTTTTTCAATGGCTATTTGGCTGAACTTCCGCTGTACCCCATTGATTATCGCCCCTAAGTCACAGGGTTCTTGATCAAAATTAAAATCCCCCCCTTCCATGCGCTTTAGGTCTAACAATTCATTAACCAACCGTTTTAGCCGATTAATCTCATCCAAAATATTGTGTAAATATTCTTCCCGTTGCTGCTCCGTCTTTGCCAAGCCATCAATCATCGTTTCGGTAAAGCCCTGCATAACTGCCAAGGGGGTTTTTATTTCGTGGGCTACATTGGTTACAAATTCCTGGCGAATTTGCTCCTGCTGGTCCAGTTGGCTA
The DNA here is from genome assembly GCF_982386235.1 of Desulfotomaculum sp. NCBI lineage: Bacteria > Bacillati > Bacillota > Clostridia > Eubacteriales > Desulfotomaculaceae > Desulfotomaculum > Desulfotomaculum sp. Next base: position 107,086 of record NZ_CEVWQM010000010.1, read on the forward strand.
ATTTTTTCCTGAAGCCGGGAGGCCAGGGTATTAAGGGAGTTGGCCAACAAACCGATTTCATCATTGGTATCAATATCTATTCGCTGTTGGTAATTGCCACTGGCCATGGCCATGGCCGCCTTATTCATTTTCACCAGAGGTTTAGAAAGAAGTCTTGAAAAAAGCAGACTTAACAAGGCGGCTAAAAGAATACCACCCACAGCCGTGTAGATGGCAAGTCTTTGTAATCTTTTTAACCCTTCTGCCAGTGGTTCTAGGGGGGCATGGATCATGACCGCCCGATTTATATTGTTTGGGTCTTTAAAAGGAATACCCACGGACAATACATCCGTATGAAAGTAGGGGTTATTTCCTCTTTGTACTACCGTCTGCCCTTGGTATAGTTTCCTTATATCAGCCATTCTCATGGGTCCGTGGTGGTGTCCGTTCCTATGCATGGGCATGTTTTTGCCACTCATACCCATCCCTTGGCACTGGGTAATGTTACCCGTTTCATTTAGTATCATCACATTGGCATTATACAGGCTGGCGATGAGTGCCACTTTCTGCTCCAAGGCAACGGGATCTTGCTCCCCTAGGGCAATGTCGGCTACCTTATTGCCCAGGACCCTTAGTTGCTTGGCCTGCTGTTCATAATAAAGGTCTGCCATAAAGCTAGTCTGAGCCGCGCCAGCGGTGCCGATCACCAACAGTACCAAAATGGTCATAATTAGCCAAAGTTTGGTGACAAAATTGTTGATCCTCATGCTACCACCTCAAATTTATAACCCACCCCCCAAACGGTTTTAATATAGGAGGGAACATCATCAACCCTTAGTTTATCCCGAAGACGGTTAATATGGGTATCCACCGTCCTTGCATCGCCGTAGTAGTCAAAACCCCAAACCTCCTCTAAAAGTTGTTCCCGGCTGTAGGAACGTCCGACGGATCGCGCCAATAAAGCCAGTAGGTCAAATTCCTTTGGTGTCAAAGTGATTGGCTTTTCCTTTATAAATACTTCCCGACTAATTAAATCGATACTCAGACCGGGAAACTCTAGAAGATGTCCTTCCTTTACCTGCCTGGTGCCCACCCGGCGCATCACTGCTTTAATGCGGGCCACCAGTTCCCGTGGGCTAAAGGGCTTGCCCATATAATCGTCGGCGCCAAACTCCAAGCCTAAAATTCGGTCCACCTCATCATTTTTGGCCGTCAACATGATGATGGGTACCTTGGAAACCTTGCGGATTTCCCGACACACTGTTATTCCATCCAGCTTGGGCATCATCACATCCAAAACAATGAAATCCCAGGCTTCGGAGCGAAATTTTTCCATGGCTTCCTGACCATCTACTGCTTCCCCCACTTGGTATCCCTCATTGGTTAAATAAATGCCAATTACCTGGCGAATTTTATCTTCATCATCTACCACTAGAACCCGCAACTGATTCATGGTAAAACCCCCTTCATTAAGCCCAGCGGTTTAATGTTTCTATCGTAAAGCTATTCTATACCTCTGTCAAAGGGCGCAAAGAATTATCACAAAAATGTTAAACTTTCGAGAAAGTTTTGTGACATTTATTTATTATGATTAACCTATAGCACGGGCAGTAAAAACAGGTGGTTCTTGAAACTGCCCCACCGATTATAAAGAATATAGGAGGAATGCAGATGAAACGTAAAATTTCTGCCGTTATTGTAACCCTGGCCTTAGGAGCCCTGCTGGTGCCTGCTGCTTTCGCTGCGGTTGATAACAATCAAGCGGCACCTACCCAAAACCAGCAATTTTTTAATCAAATGTATGAACAGCAAAAAAACTGGTTGGACAATGCTGTTAAAAACAATCAACTTACCGAGGAACAAGCCAAAGCCTGGAGCCAGCATTTCGACCAAATGAAAGAATTTCACAGCCAAAACGGCATGGGACCTGGCATGATGGGCCAAATGATGGGCAATGGCCAAGGAAGATGCCCCGGTTTTGGCAATGCCAATGGCAATGGATTTGGCCCCGGCATGATGGGTAATTTCAGATAGCTTTAATGGGGTCTAAATCGAGCTTTATAAGAATTACTTAGGAGAACCCTTTGGCCAAAAGGCCCCTGTGCTTCTCCGTACTCATTTTGAAGTAAGGGAAAGAATGTAGCTTGACAATCCAAGCAATTATATTAACAAAACCCGCTGGTGCAATGCAGCGGGTTTTGTTAATATAATTAATGTCAAACATTTGGACGTAATATTAAGAAGAAAGAATGTCTGCAGTAGAAAGTGAAAAGGGGCGTGGTTCCAATGTTAAGAATATTGCTCATCCTGTTTATGGTGCTGCTTTTTCCCGCAGCATCTTTTGCAGCAGGCTGGAATAATTACTGGGTGAATGGCTGGCATGATGATCATTCCAATTACGATGTCTATAATCTAAGCCCAGCCAATGAGAAGGTAAAAGACCGGACGGTGATTTTGCATAACCTGGATCAGGATGAATGGGTGCTTCTGGAAGAAAGAGTTCAGAGCCTTTGGCAGCCAAATGAGCCAAACGATGTCAAATTTCCCGAAGCCTGGGTCTTGGGGAAAGGGAAGGCCTTCAACCCATATGAAAATTATTATTATGACATCGATAATAACCGATTGATCTTAGGAAAACAGTATAACAACTCACCAAATGAAAAGTGGGGTATTCAGTATAATGAATACTATGATTCAAAGAGTAAAATCAAAAGTTTCCTGCTGAAAAACTTGGAGAATGGTACGATCGAAGAATGGTTAACAACGCGAAACAGCACCTGGTATTACTGGCTTCCAGATAATACGGTATTGTTTTGTACATATAGTCAAAATGAGAAGCAGAATGTAATTTATGTCTTTTACCCTGAGACAAAGAAATATGAAAAATTAGTTTCGGGTAGCTTAGATGCTTATGCTAGGGATAAAAATCAAATTCTCTTTACGAAAAATGAACCCACGCGGCAAACCTGGGTTATGGATCTTGCCACCAGAATGGAGAAACAGGAAATGAATAGGACAAGGTTTTATCCTACCCCTGATGATGCGGCAAAAGTACCTCTGCTTCCCGGGGATTTGAATATTGATAGTTTAAGGGTAGTAGCTCCGGAAAAGAGTGTCCAGTATGAACACCAAATCGGGATAGGTGATCAGGTTATTCCCGTACCTTACATTTTCCAAAGAGAAAACCAGGAATTTATTCCGCTGCGTCCTTTAATGGAGCCATTTGATATCAAAATTAACATAAATCAGTTAGACAGTAATGTTAAGGAGTATCAGGTTTCTTACCAGGAAAAGAAGTTTACCCTTTTAGAGGGCGAATATATTAACTATAGATGGCAGTTATTTGTTACTTCGGAAGTGTTAAAGAAAATAGGGCTGCGGGAATTTACGATCAAACCAATAAATTAAGGAGTAAACAAGGGGACGGCAGACTGTGCGATCCGTATTCACACAGTCTGCCGTCCCCTTGTCACCCAACTTCACCACAACTATTAGCCCCGCAACTCTACCCGTCCGTACACCTCTATAGAAGTTTTCTCTCTTTTGGCCGTTGTCGAAGCAAGGCTTGCCATGTTGATAAGGTCAGAAACTGAGTATGTTCTGCTGTCATTGGAATTCGTGAACCACCTCACCCCCCCGGCAACCCCCACGGACCCGCTGACCTTAATCCCCTGGGGCCATTCCTCCAAAGAAAGGGCTTCAATAATGCGTTGTGCAAAATGTTGGGCATCCTCCCAAGGTCTTATGGTTACGATAGCAAACTCATCCCCGCCATAACGGCAAAGACCATCCATATTTTCACGAATTACACCTTTTAATACCTTCGTCGTCTGACACAGAATTGAATCTCCTACTACATGGCCAAACTGCTTATCAATCTTGCCAAAATTATCTAGGTCTAAAAAAATAATAGTAATTTCTTGTACTCTCTGCAAAAATTCCAATGCTTTAACATGTAGAAAATCTGCCCGATTAAGACCTGTAAGACCGTCGATATGCTTTCCTAATTCAGTAATAAGATTGGTTTTTGTTAATAATCCAACGATATATCCGTCTTTAGCCACTGCCAAACGTTCAATACGATACTGTTCCATAAGTTCTTTCGCCTGCCACAGGGAAAAATGAGGTAACGCCACTATAACCTCCTTACTCATAGCATCAGCCACCAAGCGATTCAAATGCGCTCTCCTCACATCCCGGGAGGTAATAATGCCCACAAGTTGTCCATTTTCCAATACGGGTAATCCTCCGATTCTATACTTGTCCATTAAATCAACCGCTAGTTTGACAGAATCGTCCGGAGTAATGGTAATCAATTCTTTTTCCATTATTTGTTCCACACAAATCATTACAAATCTACTCCCCGGTTTACTTGAATCACAATATTAACCTGAGCCTTTAATAACGTATTATCCGATGACATAAGCTCCCCTTCTTCTAGAATAATAGGTAATAACTTTTCTTTGGGAATTAGCTTCATTATAGACTTCCTTAGGACAACTGCTTCAAATACCGGATGATTAATACGAATTATCTCATACTGCTCCGGGGATAGTGCATCAACCATACGACGTACTGCCTCCGGTCCTATGGGTGCTTTTTTTCCTACCAACAATACATCCCTCATTGGGGGGAGTTCAAACTCGGATAATCGAATAAAGAGTTCCGCCTTTCGAACAGGTTCGGCCGAACGGGGGGGAATTTCAAAATCACTGGACAATTCTATTATCACCCTTTTTCACTTTATATTAATAGCTATTCTATCTGACCATGCTTTGCATAAGTAAAAATTATAAATATATTTCCTTTCAAATTATCTGTCTAAAATTAAGACTTTTTACCTATTTACCTATATTGATTTCTAACCTTTCCTTATATTTCCTGCTTATCATATTTTTTTTCTAATATTTATATGTATCTATTGCTATTCTACAATCATTCTACCAAAATCAACTGATTCGTTCCAAACTTCAGCCCCGGGTCCCTTATGGTTCTTTTCCTTTTTATCATCCCATTCTGCAACCACTTCCTGCACTTACCTGCTGACAAAATAAAAAACCAGCAGTTATCGTAAACTGTTGGGTTTTCTCTAAAATTACTCTGGCGACGATCTACTCTCTCAGGAGCGTGAGGGTGTACCCCCTCTGGTATCGCCACCAGAAACTTATGTTATTGGGTAGTCTTATGTGTTCTTTGAAAACTAAACTGCTTTGAAGTATTGTGTCTTTTTCTTGGTCAAGGTTAAACACGGGGGGGCTCTTGTCTACCCGTGTCTATATGTTTAACGATATGATAGTATACCCATACAGTGGCGTGTTGTATATGGCCGATTCTCCGATTTTTATAGGTATACTTGTGGCAGATATCAGTGAATGGGGGAAGTGTGAATGCTGCACATTGAGCATGAAAACCAAAAACCAATCTATCAGCAAATATATGAACAAATAAAACATGATATTCTTATGGGAAATTTGCCTATCGGCACACGGATAATATCCACGAGGGCATTGGCAAGAGAATTACAAATTGGAAGGAATACTGTCGAAAACGCTTACGCGCAACTCGTGCTGGAGGGCTACATTACAAGCGTGGCAAGCTCTGGCTATGTGGTCAACAATTTGCAATTTAATCTTAACCAGAAAGCAACGGGTCGATTAACAACCAGTGAGGCGGTGGTGGTTGCTGCCAAGCGTGGGATTGAAAATATCCGGTATAATTTTCAATATGGAAATCTCGATGCTGCGAGTTTTCCGTATAAGCTGTGGAGAAAGTATATGGCTGATGTATTGGATGGACCGGAGGCACAAGAAGTCCACAGCGACTGTGACGTAAAAGGAGACATCGCTTTGCGAATCCAACTCATGGAATATTTGTATCACAGCCGTGGAACCAACTGCAAACCGGAACAGCTTGTAATTTGTAGCGGCACACAATCAGCCCTTGAAACTCTGATAAAAATATTTCCCTACGCGGAAAAAAAAGTTGCCATGGAGGAGCCCTGCTATAATGGTGCCAGTGTCATCTTCCGAAGTAATGGATTCAATATTTCGCCGATACCAATTTATGAAGATGGGATTGGATTAAACGAGCTTGCCGCATCATCCGCAAAAGTGGTTCACATTGCACCATCTCACCAGTTTCCAATGGGCACCGTTATGCCAATCCATAAGCGAATCGAAATATTGAACTGGGCACGAGAACATGACAATATCATTATCGAGGATGACTATGATAGCGAGTTTCGCTATAACGGGCGGCCAATTCCATCTCTTCAATCCATTGATCAATATGAGCGTGTAATCTATGTTGGCACATTCTCCAAAGCACTTTCTCCCGGCCTTCGGATGGCCTATATGATCTTGCCGACATGGCTGCTACCGGCATATCAAGAGAGGTTTACAGGCTACCAATGTACGGTGCCATTGATAGAACAAAAAATTCTGGCCCGGTTTATGGTGGATGGGCATTGGGAAAAGCATATACGGAAGATTTGTTTATCTCAAAAAAAGAAGCACGATATTTTGATTGATGCAATCAAACAAAACATCGGAAATAAGGTGCGAATCCATGGTCACCAAGCTGGATTGCATATTCTTCTGGAGTTTTTGGATGGACAGCAGGAAGCTGAACTTGTCCGAAAAGCACTTGAATACAAAATCAAGGTATGTCCTGTATCCCCTTTCTGGCTGAACAAACAGAATTATAGGAATAATGCCCTTGTCTTGGGATATGGCATGATGTCAGAAAAGGATATCCCGAGGGCTGTGGAGATTCTATCTCGGGCTTGGTTCAGTTAATCCAACTGTATCCTATGAAATTATCAAAACCGGCTCTTATAACGGTGACGGTTTTGCAGTATAGTAAAGGAAATAAGGAACCGTATAATAAGGAGGCTATCTTATGCAACACCGCATGAAAACACACCCTTTGACCGAACAACAGATCAACCAGTTGCTTCAACGAGCACAAACCGGCAGCTTGGTGACACTGAATCCAGATGGCACACCGTACAGCACCCCAATCCATTTTGTCTATTGCGGTGATGCCATCTTTGTCCATGGGTTGCCCAAGGGCAAAAAGCTCGACAATATTGCCCACGATTCCAGAGTTGGATTTTCTGTTTATGAAATGGATAAACTGCTGTTGGACCCGCATGGAAAACCATGCGATACCAATACAAAATACGAAAGTGTAATTATTTCCGGTACTGCCAAACTTGTGAACGATATGGAGGAAAAAAGAAATGTGCTGAAAAAAATCGCAGAAAAATATACACCTCATTTGGTAAACAATGAAATTCCAAACAATATGGTTAAAGGTACCGCGGTGATACGAATTGCTGTGACGGAAATGACCGGAAAATACTATTTATAGTCAACGCAGAATGTCCATTTGAGAAACCGCGAACTTCTCAAATGCTGTAAGAACCGCGGCATGGTGCGGGTGTTCAAACGCCGCCTTTCGAGACAAAAAGACGTCGTTTTTGTATAAATACAATAAAGCAATCATCCTTACATGTTGTTTCCTAACTTTTGAGCAAAAAATAAGCCCAGGCGTATTGTTAAATAACTCCTGGGCTTTTGTCCCACCGTGTACACAATCTATTGATTGTGCATTTTACGCCTCTATTATCCAAAAACAAAACCCTCCAGTTGCAATAACTGTAGGGTTTTAAAAATACTCTGGCAACGACCTACTCTCCCAGGAGCGTGAGCTCCAAGTACCATCGGCCCTGAAGGGCTTAACTGCTGTGTTCGGGATGGGAACAGGTGTACCCCCTCCGGTATCGCCACCAGAA